>JASHVI010000036.1 GCA_030039525.1 Thermoplasmata archaeon | reverse complement strand
CGACCGGTTCGTCCCCCTCGACGACGTGATCGCCTTCGAGATCCCGGAGGAGCTCCTGATCGAGCGCCTCACGCAGCGGAGGCTCTGCCCGGTCTGCAAGACCGTCTACAACGTCGTCACCGCCCCCCCGAGGATCGCGGGCCACTGCGACCGCGACGGGGCGACCCTCGAGCAGCGCTCCGACGACCTGCCGGACGCCGTCCGGACCCGGATAGCCGTCTACCACCGCCAGACCGAGCCGGTCCTGAAGTTCTACCAGGACCGGGGCCGCCTCCGGACGCTCGACGCCCGGGGCACTCCGGAGGAGGTGCGGGCCCGGCTGCGGGCCCTCCTCGGTCTTCCAGCTACGCCGTGACGGCTTTAATTACCCGGCGCGCGACTGACCGGCGGGGAACCCGGCTTAGCTCAGTGGTAGAGCGGGGGACTGTAGTCGAGACCGCCGGTCACCGGCGGCCCCCGTGGACATCCTCAGGTCGCCTGTTCGAGTCAGGCAGCCGGGACTCCCCGAACGCGGCGGTCCGCGTCGCCCCCCCTCCCTTCGGGCGACCGTGACCGGACCCGGCCGGGTCGAGCCCGTCACCTGGGACGATCTGGCGGAGTGGTACGACCGGAAGCAGGGCGAGGACGGGGACCTCTGGCACCGGGCGCTGATCGACCCGGCGCTCCTGCGGCGCGTCGGCGACGTCCGGGGGCGCGACGTGCTCGACCTCGGATGCGGGAACGGCTACCTGGCCCGGCGGCTCCAGCGGAGCGGCGCCCGCGTGACCGGCATCGACCGCTCCCGCGGCATGGTGGAGGCGGCCCGTCGTCACGAAGCCGCGCTCCCGCTCGGGATCCGGTACCTCGAGGCCGACGCGGGATCGCTCGGGGCGCTTCCCTCTCGCTCCTTCGACCTGGTCCTCGCCAACATGGTCCTGATGGACCTCGCGGATCCCGCCGCCGCGCTCCGGGAGGTCGGCCGCCTCCTGCGGGCCTTCGGCCGGTTCGTCGCCAGCACGGACCATCCGTGCTTCGGCGGGGACGCCGGGGCCCGGTGGATCCGGGAGGGGAGCGCCGGGAAGGAGTCCGTCGCCCGGCGGATCGACCGCTACCGGGGGACCTTCGACGACCCGGGCGTCTGGAACGGGCCGGAGGGCCGCACGATGTCGACGCCGGCCTACCATCGACCGCTCTCGTGGTATGCCGACCGCCTCCGCGAGGCCGGCCTCGCGATCACCGCCCTCGACGAGCCGGAGCCGACCGAGGAGTTCCACGCCGCGAGCCCGCTCGCCGGGGCGATCGCGGCGATCCCCCTGCACGTCGTCCTGGAGGCCCTTCGGCTGCCCGGTCCGCCGGGACCGGGGTGACCGGAGACCCGACCGGCCCCCGAACTCGGGTCATCCGTTCATCTTCGGCCGCGCGGCTCTGGCGTCGGGGGCGAGCCGATGCCCGACGGGATCCGAGCTCGGGGGCGCGGGGGGCCCCTGCTGGCGTTCGTCACGCTCCTGCTCCTGGTCCCCGGGACCGGGGCCTCGCTGGGCGGCGGTCCGTCCCTGCCCGCGCTCCGGGCCGGCCCCTCCGTTGGACCGCTGACCGTGAACGTCTCTCAGGTCACCTCGGTATCCCCGAACGGGTGCGGCACGCTCCCGATCGTGGTCACCCTGCGGGCCACGGTCGCCGGGGGCGCCCCCCCGTACCTCTACGCCTGGAGCTTCGGGGACGGGAACCACTCGACGGGCGGGCCGGAGGTGACCCACGCCTACGCGGGCTGGGGCTCGTACAACGCGACCGCGACCGTGACGGACTCGACCGACCTCTCGGCGAGCAGCACCCTGATGCTCTGGCTCTTCCCCCCGCCGTGTCCCTCGAGGGAGTCCCCCGTGCGGAGCCTCCTCGCGGAGGACCTCGGGGGGGCCGCGGCGCCGGTGGTGCTCGTCCTGTCGTTCGGCGCCGTCGTGGTCGGGCTCGCGGTCGCCCTCTGGGCGATCCGTCGCCCTCCCCCGCGCTACCGGACGCGCGGGTGACCCGGCCCCGGGTCGGCCCACGGGCCGGGCCGCCGAGCCCGGCCGGCCGGGGGCTCTCGGGGCGGGATCCGCCGGCTACGAATCGTCATCATCGTCGTCGTCGTCGTCGGTCTTCCGGGCGCCCGCGGTGGGCTTCCGCCCGGTCCCCGGCCCCTTCGACGTCGGCGCGCGCTCGTCCCGGCCCGATCCCGTCGACTCCTCCTCGGCGTCCGCGGCATCGGCCGCCGCGTCGTCCTCCTCCTCGGGATCGGGGGTGGTCTCGCTCGTCCGACGGTTCGTCACCTGGCCGATGATCCTTCCCCGATGGATCCGGAGCGTGGTGTCGCAGTAGCCGGCCGTGTAGGAGTTGTGGGTGACGACGACGAGCGTCGTTCCCTCCTTCTCGTTGACCTCGGTCAACAGCCGCATCACGGCCCGGCGGGACTTGGTGTCGAGATTGCCGGTGGGCTCGTCGGCCAGGACCAGCGCCGGCCGGTTCGCGAGCGCGCGGGCGATCGCCACGCGCTGCTGCTCGCCGCCGCTCATCCGGTTCGGCCGGTGGGCGGCCCGCTCCTCCATCCCGACGGCCTCGAGCAGGGCGAGGGCGCGGTCCTTCGCCTCGGCCGCGCCCGTGTTGACCGCCTCCATCGGAAGCTCCACGTTCTCGCGCGCCGTCAGCGTCGGGACGAGGTTGAACGCCTGGAACACGAACCCGACCGTGGTCGCCCGGAACCGCGCGAGCTCCCGCTCCGAGAGGTTCGTCAGGTCCTGCCCGTTCACGACGATCGAGCCCCGGCTCGGGAGGTCGAGGCCGCCGAGGAGGTTGAGGAGCGTGCTCTTGCCGCTGCCGCTCTCGCCCTTGATCGCGACGCGGCCCCCCTTCGGGATCCGGAAGGAGACGTTCCGGAGCGCCTTCACTTCCTCCGCGTCGCCCTGCGCGGCGTACTCCCGGTAGACCTTCTCGGCGATCACGACGGAGCCGGCCGCATCACTCATGGCGCACCGCCTCCGCGGGCCGCAGCCGAAGCGCCCGCGCGATCGGGTAGGCCGAGCCGACGAAGCCGAAGACGATGGTGACCGCCGCACCGAGGAGCAGGATCTCCGGGGTCAGCGCGAAGCTCACGCCGCCGACGAGCCGGCTCGCGAAGTTCCCGAAGAAGTGGCGGCCCCCGGGGCCCGCGCCGCTCGACGAGCTCGAGGTGGCGACGTACTGGGCCACCGTGGGACCGAGGGCCACCGTCGCGACGAGCGCGACGGGCAGGCCGATCGCCGAGAGGAGGAGCCCCTCGGTCAGGAGCTGCCCGAGGATCTTCCCGTTCCCGAAGCCGATGGCCTTCAGGAGCCCGATCTCGCGCGTCCGCTGGGCGGTCAGGAGGGCCATGACGACGACCATCACCGCGGCCCCGATGCCGAGCGCCGCGTACGACTCGAACTGCGTCGAGGAGAGGATCGAGTCCACCGCGGAGCCGAACGCGCCCCCGCTGTTCTGGCTCGCCGCGGTGACGGAGACCCCGGAGCCCAGGACCGTGCGGAGCTGCGAGACCACCGAGTCGAGATCGGCCGAGGCGCTGACGGTGACCGTGATGAAGTTGGGCCCCGAGGCGGCGAACGCGGCCGCGGCCGCCGGGTAGGGCAGGATGACGCTGTCGCCCCCGAAGCCGGACCCGGAGCTGAAGACCCCGACGACCTGCATGCCGGAGCCGTTCACCGAGATCTCGCTTCCCGGGATCACGTCGTGATCGGAGGCGTAGGTCGATCCGACGATGGCGACGCTCCGGTTCTCGTCGGTGGAGGTCAGCGTCGAGCCGGCCGTGATCGTGAGGCCGGAGCCCCCGCCGAACCCTCCGAACGAGGAGACCGCCGAGGTCGAGTCGATCCCCTCGTACAGCGTGAAGTTCGCGGGCATCCCGCCGCTGCCGGGTCCCCCCCCTTGGCCGGGCGTGAACCCGGGCGTTTCGAGCAGGACCCGTTGGACCGAGACGATGAAGGGCACCTCCGCGATCTTCGGCAGCAGATCGTTCGGCAGGCGGGAGGAGGCGTCGAACCCCGAGCTGTTGGCGGACTGGACCGTGACGAGGTCCGCGACGGCGGCCCGCGCCGAGGCGACGTTCTCGCTGACCCCGTAGTTGATCTGCGAGAGGATCAGGAACGCCGAGAGCGCGATCCCGAGGGCCAGCGCGACCCCGATGGTCCGGACCCGGGAGCGGAGGACGTTGCGGGCCGCGCGGGAGAAGAGCGACATGGGGTCAGACCGCTCCCACGCACCCGAGGCCCCCGCGGGTCGATCCCCGCTGGGCGTTCGCCCCGCCGCCCGTCACGGGTCTCCGCAGACGCGGACCGCTTGAAGCGGTTTCTCCGAGAAGCTACCGGAATCCCTCCGAAGAATTGCGCAGCGACATCTACGGGCTCGGCGTAGGCCGGGACGATGGCGGTCGAGCACGAGGGGTATGAGCCCCACCCCGTTCGGGCTCCGGACGCCAGAGGCCCGTGGACGCCTTCGGACGAACCATCTATTGGCTCCTTCTGGCGAGCGCGGGGGCCCGGACCCGGATCCAGATCGTCGCGCTCCTGCGGCGCTCGCCGATGAACGCCCAGAAGATCTGCGAGAGCCTGCAGATCCACTACACGACGGTCCGGCACCACCTCGACGTCCTCTCGAAGAACCACCTGGTCGAAGCCGGCGCCGGCCGGTACGGTCGCGTGTACTATCTCTCGACGTGGGTCGAGGCGCGTTGGGACCTGGTCGAGCAGCTCCAGCGGCAGTCGGGCGGTGACTGATGGAGACGAGCGCGGGCGCCCCGGAACGGACGTACGGCCGCGAGGGCCTGCCGCCGGCCGTCTGGGTCCTCCTCGTCATCCTGATCGGGGTCGTCGCCGGCGTGGCGCTGTACCTCGCCAGCCCGGGGCTCTCCGGAGGGCCCATGGGTCGCGCGGGGGCCTGCGGGTTCCGCCCCGGGGGCTGTCCGTCGGCGCCCAGCGCCTTCGTGCTGGTGCTCGGCGAGATCCTGTCGACCACGACGTTCGTGCTGCTGCTCGCCCTCCTCTTCCACTTCACCCAGATGTATCGCCAGACCCACGCGCGCATGATGCTCGGATGGGTGGTCTTCCTGCTCGCCCTCGTCGTGGGGGCGGCAGCGACCTCCCCGTTCGTGCTCGTCACGTTCGGCGGCGGCATCGGGGGGCTCGGCGGGTTCCTCGCGCTCGAGCGATTCTCCATGTGCGCGGCCCTGACGGTGTTCCTCTACCTCAGCCTCGAGTGATCCGGACGGGCTCCCGGAGCGGGCGCCGCCCGGCTCGAGGGACCGCCGCTTCGTGCCCGGCCCGAGAACGGAAGTGCGGTTGTCGGGATTCGAACCCGAGTAGGTAGCTTGGGAAGCTACCGTCCTAACCACTAGACCACAACCGCGCGGGCCCTTCCAAGGCGGACGAGGTATGAGGTTTCGCCCGGCCGGGCGCTACATCAGGAGGCCGACGGAGGCCGACGGGATCGACGCGGGGGCGGCGAGGAGGTCGGCGTTGGTCACCAGGCGCTCGGCGGAGTCGCTGAGCGCGCCGGAACGGGCGAGGGCCGCCCGACCCTTCTTCGGGTCGTCGACCGAGACCGCGACCAGCGTCTGCGAGCCCTCCCGGACCACGAGGATCGCGACGCTCTGGATGTTGACCTTCGCCTCGGCGAGGATCTCGAGGACCTTGAGGAAGCTCCCCGCCCGGTCCTCGAGGCGGACGACGAGCAGCTCGTGGGTCACCGCGGTGTAGCGGGCCGCCGCGAGGGCCTCGAGGGCCTTCGCGGGGTCGTTGACGATGATCCGGACCATCCCCTTCGTCCGCTCCGAGGTGACCGAGAGCGCCGCGAGGTTGACGCGGGCCTCCGCGAGCACGCGGGCCGCCCCCGCCAGGACCCCGGGCCGGTTCGGGAGCGTGAGAGCGATCTCCTGGAGGGGCATCCGCCCGGGGACGAGGCGGGCGGCGCCTTTACGATTACGTCCGCACGGGAGAACGCCGCGCGCCGCGGCCGCGGATATTTATACCGGGAGTCGGCTAAATTTTGCCGCTCGGGGGTCCGCTCGGTCCCGAGCCGGTCCGCATGGCGAGAGGGGGCACCCGGTTTCGGCTCCGGCGGGCGCGGGGCCGCCTGCGCCGACGCGGCCAGCGGGGCGTCGTCGCCGTCGTCGGGACGCTCCTCAGCCTGCTCGTCTTCTTCGCGCTCTTCGGGATCTTCCTCACCCAGTACGTCCCGCTCTGGATGGACGACAACGAGGCGGCCTTCACCGCCCAGACGCAGGAGTCGTTCGCGAACCTGAAGTCCGAGATGGACCTCCAGGCGACCTTCGGGACGGCCCCGGTCCTCTCCACCCCCTTCGTGATGTCGTCGCAGGGGATCGCCATCTTCGCCCAGCCGACGGCCGGGACGCTGAACTTCATCCCCGACCAGCCCGGCGTCTTCGCGAACGTGACCACCTCGATCGGGCCCGGCGACAGCCACGCGTTCTACCAGAACTACACGCTCGGAACGCTCCACATGGACCTTCCGAACCGGTACTTCACCCCCCAGGAGTTCGAGCTCGAGGACGACGGCGTCATCCAGAGCCAGTCGGACACCCACGAGCTCCTCGACTTCCCGCCGATCCTGAGCTACAACATCACCGGCACGAACGTCGGCGTCACCCTCGGCCTCTTCCAGATGGTCGGGAACGCGACGCAGGCGATCTCGAGCGGGACCGAGCAGGTCTACTCCCACTTCAAGACCGCCCAGACCTACTACGTCCAGGCCCCGACGGGCACCACGTTCACCGCCACGTACACCATCGGGACCCACTACGCCTGCGCCTGGCAGCAGTTCTTCAACGAGTCGTACCGCACCTCGGGCTTCCCGGTCGCCAACGCGACGCTCACCCCGAACACCTGCGTCGCCTCGATGCAGACGGCGCAGGACGTGGTGCTGACCCTCCGGGGCCTGAGCTCCTGCGACCTCATCGTCGCCGCCTTCCAGATGGTCGTCGGCGTCGGGGTCGAGTAGGCCGATGAGCTCGAGCGCGACGTTCCGGGTCCGGATCCCGAGGAGCCCCGGGGCCGGCGCCCCGGCCCTCGCGCCCCCGAAGCCCGCGAAGGAGGAGCCGGCCGCCTCCGACCTCCCCGGGACGTTCATCACCGCCGTCCCGCCGCTCCCCGACCCGGCGATGAAGGAGCTCGAGGTCACGGCGGTGAACCCGCCGTACTCCTACGCGCGGATCAGCTACCACGACCGGACGAAGGAGTACCTCTACGAGGTCATCGAGCCGCAGCTGACGAAGCACGAGCGGGACCTCGTCGCGCACCTCAAGGAGACCCTGACGCGGATCATGGGCTCCGAGACGGCCCGGCTCGGCAACGCCGAGAAGCGGTCGTACCTGCGGGGCGAGGTCGAGTCGTACCTGAGGACCCGGGAGATCACCCTGAGCCCGCTCTCGATCGAGCGCGTCGTCTACTACATCCAGCGGGACTACGTCGGCTACGGGCCCGTCGACGCCCTCATCCTCGACCCCGCGGTCGAGGACATCTCGTGCGACGGCGTCGAGGTCCCCCTCTTCGTCTTCCACGGCAAGTACGAGTCGGTCAAGACCAACGTCTCCTTCCCCGACGAGGAGGCGCTCAACTCCTTCATCGTCGCCCTCGGCCAGCGCTGCGGCAAGGCCGTCAGCGTCTCGAGCCCGATCCTCGACGGGACGACCCCGGAGGGCCACCGGGTCCAGGCGACCTATTCCCGCGAGATCACCACGCGCGGCGCCAGCTTCACGATCCGGCGCTTCAAGGAGAAGCCGTTCACCCCGGTCGAGCTCGTCACCACGGGGAGCGCCTCCGAGGAGATGATCGCCTACTTCTGGCTCGCCGCCGAGCAGGGGGAGTCGCTGATCATCTGCGGGGGCCCCGCCGCCGGGAAGACCTCGACGCTGAACGCCATCGCCCTCTTCATCCCCCCGACCTCCAAGATCGTCTCGATCGAGGACACCCGGGAGGTGAACCTCCCCCACGAGAAC
>JASHVI010000035.1 GCA_030039525.1 Thermoplasmata archaeon | reverse complement strand
CCCCTGATTTTGGCCGGGGGCCTCTAGCTCCACCGCGTCGGGCCCGATCCTGGTAGGGAGGCGAGGGCCACGTCGGGTGCGGGCGGCGTCGGGAGCCTGCCTTCCTCGCGCCTCACCCGCATCCTCCAAGAGAAGGCGGAGCTCCTCAAGAAGCGCCGGCAGAGCGCCGAGACGATCTTCCGCGACGCCGAGGAGCGGATCAAGCACCTCGAGTCGATCCAGATCACGCTCCCCGAGACGAAGGAGCGCGTCGGCCAGATCCGCGAGCTGATGCGACGCTCCGACTGGGAGAACGTCGAGGCGCAGGCGAAGCTGCTCGTCGAGTACATCGACGGGGCCTCCGCCGACGCCCTGGGCGCCCGCCAGACCGAGATCCTCGGACGGGCCGAGCGGCTCGCGCGCGCGGGGGTCCCGCTCTCCTCGCAGTCCGAGGCGCTCCGCTCCGCGCTCGCGACGGAGAGCCGGCCCGAGGCCACCGGCGACCGGGTCCGCCAGCTCGCCGAGCTCGACGCCGCGATCGTCGCGGACGAGAACGGCTACTCGACGAAGGTGCGGTCTCAGGCCGCCGCGCTCCTCGACTGGCTTGGGGAGCCGCCGGAGCGGCACGCCGAGCTCGAGCAGAAGTTCCGCGTCGCCTTCGAGCCGATCCACCGCGGCCAGCTCGCCGAGGCGGTCGACGGCCTCAACCGGACCCTGCAGACCGAGGTGCCGCGGCTGACGGAGCGCCGGGACGGCGCCCGACGCGCGGGGCTCGCGCTGCTCGCCACCGCCCGGGAGCTCGGCGTCGAGTCCGCCGCCCTCGAGGGCACGGTCGCCGCCGACGCGGAGCGTCCGCCGGTGGAGTGGGCCGACTCGGTCGGCGCCATCGAGCGGGAGAGCCAGGGGGTCGCCGACTCGCTGCGGGACCGGGTCCGGCAGACGATCGAGTCCCTGCGGGCCACCCTCGAGTCGGTCCGCGACTTCGGCGTCGACCCGACGGCCGGGCTCGCGCAGCTCACCGAGATCTCGGCCCAGGTCCCCTCGGCCGGTCCGGCCGAGCTCCCGAAGCTCCTCGGCGAGGCCCGCGCCCTGACGGAGGAGCCGGTCGTCGGGATCGTCGCGGGGCTCCTCGACGAGGTCCGCCCGAAGCTGGTCGAGGCGCGCCGGCTCGGCCGCGACCCGACCGAGGTCTTCTCCGCGATGAACCGGGCCCGGGAGGCGCTTCGGCTCAAGATCTTCAGCGAGGCGCTCGCCGCGAGCGAGGAGGCCCTCGAGCGGGTCAGCGCCCTGACCCGGGAGCTCGACGGGGCCCGGACGGAGGCGGCCTCGCTCCAGTCGCTCCTCGAACGGCTCGCCGCCTCGGGGTTCGCCGCCACGCCGTTCCGGGAGCCGCTCGCGCGGGCGCTGCAGCTCCTCGACCGCGTCGAGCTCGAGCCGGCCCGGGCGATCCTGAACGACACCGTCCGGCGCCTCGGCACGGAGGCCTTCGCCTACTTCTCCGACGCCCTCGAGGAGCACCGCCGCCTCGGCGAGATCGCCCGCGAGCGGGGCTTCCTCCCCGACGGCTTCGAGGAGGGGCTCGTCAAGGTCCGCCGCCACCTCGAGGACGGCGAGATCGCGGAGGGGGGCGAGCTCCTCGCGGAGCTCGAGGTCCAGCTCCGCACCGCGGCCAGCCCGTACGTCGCCCGCCGCGTCGAGGAGATGGAGAAGGGCTTCGAGGAGTTCCCGGAGAAGTCCCTCGTCGAGCCGGTGCGCCTGCTCCTCGCCGACGCCGACGTGCGGCTGCGCGTCAAGGAGGACCTGCCCGCCTCGCTCGAGAGCCTCCGGAAGGCCGAGCGGGAGTTCTCGGCGATCTTCGCGGCGCACGCCTCGGCCCTCGTCGAGGGCCTCGAGGAGGAGCGCCGCACGCTCGAGGCGATGGGGGGGACCGGCGACGAGCTCCAGCGGGAGATCGACGAGGTCCAGCAGATCTTCAACATGGGGGACTTCGTGAAGGCCTCGCGGGCCTCGCAGGAGATCCGGACCCGCGCGCACCAGCAGATGCTGCTGCGCAGCGAGGAGGCCGTCTCCCACGCGAAGCTCGCCCTCGTCGAGCTCGGGAAGATGGGGCTCGACGCGGCGCGGTTCCGCGACGCGTTCCGGAGCGCCCAGGAGCTCGCGCGGGAGCACAAGTACGCGCCCGCCTACCAGGCCGCCGTCGAGACGGAGCGCGAGGCGGTCGAGCTCCGGCGGGAGGCGCAGGAGGTCCTCGACGCCCTCGCCCGCACCACCGACCTCTGGCAGTCGCTGAAGCAGTCCGGCGTCGCCGTCGACGGCTACCGGGAGGAGATCGCCCAGGCCCGCCAGTCGTACCAGGCGCTCGAGCTGCGCGCGGCGCTCTCGACGCTGACGGCGCTCTCCGAGCGCCTCGCGAAGGAGCGCGAGGGGGCGGAGGCCCGACGGCTCCTCGCCGAGGCCGGTCTCCTCGTCCAGGACGCCCGACGCCTCACCCTCCCCGTCGACCCGATCGACGCCCGGGTCCGCGCCGCCACGGCCGCCTCCGCGGGGGCGGAGGGGGCGAAGGTCCTCCAGGAGGCCGGCGAGCTCCACCGGGAGCTGGTCGGGCTCGTGCGGCCGGTGCTCGACGAGCACCTGAGGAGCCTCGACCGGGACCTCGAGATCGCGCAGTCGGCGGGCGTGGAGGCCCCGCAGGTCCTCGAGGCGCTCGGGGACGCGCGCCGCCGGCTCGCGGCGCCGGTGCCGACCGGGGTCGCCGAGCGGCTCGACTCGGCCCGGGCGATGCTCTCCGAGACCCGCGGGTTCCTCGAGCACGCGGAGCGGCTGCGCCGGCGGGCCCGCGAGGCGCTCGGCGAGGCCGAGCTCGCCCACGTCGACGTGACCCTGTTCCGCCCGCGCGTCGAGGAGCTCGACCGCCTCCTCGCGCACCGGGAGTACGTCCGGACGATCGAGACCGCCGGGGGCCTCGAGCGCGAGATCGTCCAGGCGACGTACCACCACGTCTCGAAGATGCTGGCCGCCTTTCAGGGGACCACGGTCCGGGTCCGGGGGAGCGGCGTCGACACGACGCTCGCCGAGAACCTCCTGAAGCAGGCCCGCACCGCGCTCGAGGAGGGCCACGCCCTCGACGCGCTGCAGCTCGCGACCCGCAGCGAGAGCGAGCTCGAGCGCGTCGAGCTGCAGCGGCAGGTGGCGGAGGGCGGTCTCGAGGCGATCGAGCTTCGGCTCGAGGCCGCCCGCGCCGAGGGGGTCGTCTCGAAGACGGCGCCGGAGCTCCACCGCAAGGCGCGTCAGGCCTTCGACTCCCACCGGTATCCCGAGGTCCTCGAGCTCTGCATCGAGGCGCTCGACCAGCTCGGCCTCGCCCACGCGGCCCACCGGCGGGTCCGCGAGTCGCTCGAGGCGGCCGAGCGGCAGGTCGAGGAGGCGGAGCGGTTCGCGGCCGACGCGAGCGAGGCGGTCCCGGTCCTCGCGGAGGCCCGCGCGCTCGACCAGGACGGCTCGTACGCCGCGGCCGGCGAGCGGGCGCGGGAGGCGCTCGAGAAGGCCCGGTGGTCGATCGAGCGCAAGTACGCCGGGGGCCTCTCCGAGATCCGCCGTCAGCTCGAGGTCGGCCGCAAGGCGGGCCTCCTCAACGAGCTCGACCCGGTCGTCGCGCCCCTCGAGGACGCCGAGGGCTCGCTGAAGATCCGGGAGTGGGAGAAGGCCTCCGAGCACCTCGAGAAGGCCCGGCGCGCCGTCTACGGCGCCCTCGAGAACGCCCTGAAGGTCCGCTGGGAGGCGCTCGCCTCGGTCTACGAGGAGCCCCTTCCGCTGCCGGAGCCGGAGCGCGAGGCCCGGGCCCGCGCGAAGGAGCAGATCGACGCGCGGTCCGGGGAGCGGGCGTTCGAGGCGGCCTTCGCGCTCCTCGCGGAGGAGTCGACCCGAGCCTCGGAGCGCCGCCGCCAGGAGCTCGGGCAGCGGACCGAGGCCCTCAAGGACCGGATCTGGGTCGGGGAGAAGCTCGGCCTCGACACGACGCCCGTCATGGAGCTCCTCACCGAGGCGCGGATCGCCCTCGACGGTCGCCAGTTCCCGCGCGTCGCCCCGCTGCTCGAGCAGGCGGACGGCATGCTCGCCCGGATCGTCGGGCCGAAGCTCGGGGACCGGGCGAAGGACCTCCAGACCGAGGTCGTCTTCGCCCAGGAGGGGCTCCACGTCATCCTCGGCCCGATCCCGGAGCGCCTCGCCGAGGGGGAACGGCTCCGGGCCGCCGGCCAATTGGTCGCCGCCGGCCGGCTCCTCCTCGAGACGGAGGCCGACCTCAACCAGCGCAAGTCGATGCACCGGGAGCTCCTCAACCTCCACTACCTCATCGACGCCGGCCTCGCCGCGGCGACCGAGGCCCACCTCGACACCTCGGAGGCGCGCCGGCTCCTCGACGAGTCGATCCGCGCCCGCGAGACCGATTACGCGCTCGCCCTCGAGAAGGCGCGGGCCTCCCACGCCGCGCTCCAGCGGCTCCTGAAGCCGGCCGACGCGGCGCCGCCCCCGCCGGCCCTCTGGCCCTTCCGCAAGCCGCCCGGCTAGGGCCGCGCGGGCTCAGATCGCGCCGAACCCGGTGCCGCTGCCCATCGGCGGGACGCCGGGGAGGCCCCGCGGCGGGCCCAGTTGAAGACGGTCGTACTCGACCGTGTGGCGGATCCCGCGGCGCCGGAGGAGCACGGAGACCTGCTCCGTGATCTGGACGATCTCCTGGCAGCGCATCGGCTTCGAGAAGTAGAACTCGGTCCGCTTCCGGTCGGCGAGCGGGAACACGAGCCGGAGGCCCAGCGCATCGGGCCGGTTGTAGCCGGCCGGCTTCCGGTCCGCCCGGAGGTCGCGGAGGTTCTCCTCGAGGAGGATCTCCGGTAGCATCGGCTCGGTCTCCTTCGTGAACGGGCGGTTCGCCTCCGCCACCTTCCGGTGGATCTCGGGGTAGACCCGAACGAGGTCGCGGAACCCTCGCTTCCCATCGAGCAGGATGTGGCCGCTGCGCGCCTTGACCGGTGGAGTCACGACCGTACAGAGTGCCGCAGGGTATTTGGCGGTTCAGGAGCCACGCGCCGGCCCGGCGCCCCCGTGACGGGAACGCCGTTCGCCCGGAGGCGACCGCTGCATCGGCTCGGCCGCCGGGCCACGTGCGCGGCCCGGGCCGAGCCAGCGAAATCTCCAGCTTTGGGAACTTATTTCGACACCCGTCGAACTCGACGGGCCGTCGTCACGATTCCCTCCCTCTCCTTCCGCTCCGCCCGTGCCCGTCCCAGTCCCTGGAACGGGTAGCGGGGCCTCCTCGCATCACGGGAGAGGGCGTCGAGGTCAAGCTTCAGACCTCCGAGCTCTGCGGTCTCCCGCAGAGCGATCCTTCCGACATTCGCCCCCGCATTCAGCTGGCGGTCGAGCCGCCAGCCGCACGCGACGCACTCGAAGGTCGGCCCCATCCTGCTTCGGGGACCGTTGTATACCCCACACTTCGGACAAGTGACTGAAGTTCGATAGGGATCGACCCAGACGATGGGCACGCCGCGCTCGGCCGCCTTGTAGGCGAGCTGTCGATGGAGCTCGGCGCGGGGCCAGGAGGAGAGCCGCCGTCGGAGTCGCGCGGAGCGGATAGCGAACCCGGCCCGACCCCGGGTGCGCTTCGCCCGACGAACCGACCTTCGGGTGGCCACCTTCGTGAAGTCCTCGAGGGCGAGGGCGGCGCGGTGCTTCCGGGCTACCTCCACGAGGCGCCTGGTGAGGACGTGAAGTCGGGAGGTGACCCGGTCGTGCTCCCGCCGTCCCTCTCTTCGAAGTAGCCGTCGGCCGACCCGTCGGTCGTGGGCCTTGCGACGGGCGAGCCGGCGGCGTCGAGTGACGTGCCGCTGCTGGATGACGGCGATCTCCGGGAACTTCAGGACGGCGGCGCGG
>JASHVI010000268.1 GCA_030039525.1 Thermoplasmata archaeon | reverse complement strand
AGCACGCGGTCGACGGCGGCCGTCGCCGGGTCCTCGTCCACCGCAAGGGCGCGACCCGCGCCTTCCCGGCGGGGCGGGAGGAGGTGCCGGAGCCGTACCGGCCGGTCGGCCAGCCGGTGCTGATCCCGGGGGACATGGGGACCGCCTCGTACGTGCTCGTCGGGCTCCCCGGCTCGATGGAACGCTCCTTCGGCTCCTCCTGCCACGGGGCGGGGCGCGTCCTCTCGCGCCACGCCGCCGTCCGGCAGTTCCGGTACGACGAGGTCACCCGGAGCCTCGCGGCGCAGGGGATCGTCGTCCGCGCCGCCTCCCGGGAGGGAGTGACCGAGGAGGCGCCCGGGGCCTACAAGCGGATCGAAGAGGTCGTCCGCGTCGCCGAGGGGGCCGGGCTGACCCGACGCGTGGCCCGGCTGAAGCCGCTCGGCGTCGTCAAGGGCTGACCGGCGTCGCCCCCTCGGGGGGCCGACGGCGGACGTAGGCGACGACCGCGAGCGCGATCCCGGCCGCCCCGAGCGTGGCGGCGGTAAGGAGCGCGTCGATCGATAGCCCGTCGAGCCCGAGCCCATGGGCGGGCACCGGCCCGCAGGCGCAGATGCCCACCACCTCCTCCGGCACGAAGCTCGCCCCGGTGTAGTTCGGGCCGAGGGCCTCGACCCAGACCCAGAGCGGTCCCGCGAGCCCGTCGAACCCCGGGAGGGTCGAGTTCGACCAGCCGTTCACGACGGCCGGCGGGTTCGCCTCCGCCGGGGAGGCGTTCGCCAGGGGCGCGCTCGCGTTCCCCACGAGGACCACGAACGGCACGAGCCCCTCCGAGCATCCCGGCACGCTGCCCGCGTCGCAGCTCGCGTTCGGCTGGATCGAGAGCTCCACCGGGGTCCCGTAGAGCGCCGGGTCCGGCGTGACGTTGATCGCGAAGGCGACCGGGGTCACGTCGTAGACCTGGACCGTGAGCCCGGTGCTCGTCCGGTCCCCGTGGGAGTCGCTCACCGTCGCGACCACGTGCATCGTCCCGACGTCGGTGTACGTGTGGTTCACCGGTCCGGGCACCGCGGTCGCGAACTGGGTGTCGCCGAAGCTCCAGTTGACGGAGTACGGCGGACCGGTGCCGCCGGAGGCGGTCGCCGAGAACTCGACGGTGAGCGGCCGGACCCCCGCCGTCACGCTGGCCGTCGCCGTGGCGGCGAGCGGGGTGACCGGCGGACCGGTCACGGTGATCGCGTGGGTCCGGACGAGCGCGTCGCCGTACGGGTCCGTGGCGAGCTCGGTCATCGTGTAGTTGCCCGCGTCGTAGTAGGAGTGCACGACCGAGCCGCCCGACGCCCGATCGCCGTCGCCGAAGCTCCACGCGATCGAGAGCCCGCGCACCCCCGTGGCCGTGGCGTTCTCGTAGACCCGGAACGGCGTCGTCCCGTTTCCGGGCTCGCCGGAGTCGGTGAAGGTCGCGCCGCTGGCCCGGCCGGCGAACGGGGTCGGGAGCGAGAAGCCCTCGCTCCAGGTCGCTCCGGAAGCGTCCGTGACGGTGAGCCCGATCGGGAGCGGGCAGCTCGAGCCTCCCGCGCAGACGGGGCGGGTGTACGACTGCTCGACGGAGCTCCCGAAGGCCGAGTCGTTCTCGCCGAGGGACCACCGGTAGAGGTAGGGCCCGGTGCCGCCGGAGGCGTTCGCCTCGAACCGTACGGGGGAGCCGTACGGCGCCAGCACCGCGGGAGAGATCGTGCCCGTGACCACGAGCCCCGAGGAGCCGTTGGTGACGTCGACGATCCAGGCCGCGCTCGCGGTCCCGCCGCCCTGGTCGGTGATCGCGCCGGTCGCGAGGTAGACCCCGGGCGTCGTGTACTGGTGGGTGACGTTCGAGGTGTTGGTGGACTCGCTCTCCCCGTCGCCGAACCTCCACGTGTAGAGCGGGGAGGTCGTGAAGTGGCCGCCCGAGACCGGGAGCGAGAAGGTCACGTCGAACGGCGCGGTACCGGTGAGCGCCGAGCTGTTGGGGCTCGCGGTCAGGGCCGGATAGACGGTGACGTCGAGGGACCGGACCAGCTCCTGGTCGAAGCTGTCGTTCACGTACGCCACGATCGTGCGGTTCCCGGTCGTCCGGAAGATGCCGCAGTCGCAGGCGGCGACGTACGGGTCCTCGGAGACGTACTGGACCGAGATCGGCCCGATCCCGCCGGTCGTCGTGAGGCTCAGCGGGAAGTCGCCGGGGAGGTCCGCGGCGGTGACGGCGCTCGAGAAGTTGGCGGTCAACGGCGTCGGTCGCAGGCAGGTCGGGGCCGGCGCCCCTCCGACGTCGATCGGCACCGGGACGCTCGCCCCGCCGTCCTCCGGAGCGTGCGAGTCCTGCACGACGACCGCGGCGCATCCGCTCGTCGGGGCGTCGAAGACGTGCTCGGCCGCGGTCTCGGTGGAGTTGAACTCGTAGGTCCCGTCCCCGAAGTAGTAGTCGAACAGGTACGGGGCCGTCCCGCCGCTCACGTGGGCGGTGAAGGTCGCGGCGTCGCCCAGCGTGTCGTTCGAGACCGTGAGATTCACGTCGAGGTCGGAGCCCCCGCCGACGACGATGACCACCGGCGAGGAGGTGGTGCTGTTCCCCGACGCATCGACCGCGGTGACGGTCGCCGCGT
>JASHVI010000267.1 GCA_030039525.1 Thermoplasmata archaeon | reverse complement strand
GATCCGAGGGAGAACGACTTCTTCGAGAACGTGTAGCCGATCCAGGCCCTCGACTGGACCTCGCCGATCCCCTTCACCGAGAGGAACGTCTTCAGATTGTCGATCTTCAGGTTGATCGACCCGTCGGCCATGTGCTCGAGGGTCTGCAGGTCCGACTCCGTGTGCATGCCGGTCTCGAGGAGGTAGTAGCCGGAGGCCCCGTCGAGCTTCCGGCGCCCGGAGAACGGCTGCAGGAACCGGAACAGCGCGGCGGTGTCGAGGTACGCCGAAAGGGTCGAGACCGACTCGAAGACGAGGCGGTACGCGGCGGAGCGGTCCCGGAACTCCGCGGTCGCGTTGTTGACGGCCTGGTTCAGCTGGTCGAGGACCCCCTTGTCGGTCGCCGAGAGCAGTCGGACCCCCGCCTCCGACTGCGTGACCCCGAGGCTGCGGGAGTAGAGATCGATGTACCGGACCTGCCCCTTCTGCTCGAACTCCGGATAGGACGGGAGGAGCTGGGTCATCTCCTCGCGGACCTGCAGGTACGTCTTGTCCGTCACGACCCAGACGGCGGGCAGGGACTGCTTCAGGCCCTCCGCGACGAAGAGCCGTGCGAGGATCTCCTTCCCCGAGTGCGACGGGCCGCTGACGAGGAGCTGGGCGCCGGGCGGGAAGCCCCCGAAGAGCAGGTCGTCGAGCCGGCGGACCCCCGAGCGGACCTTCGTCGGTCCGGTGGACGTCGCGGCGGGCCGCTCGGGCTCCGCCTCGATGCCGCGGCGCTGGAGCGTCTCGAGCTCCTCGACCTTCTGCCGGAGGTAGGCCTCGCGGGCCTTCATCTCCGCCTCCTTGTGGACGAGCTCGTTCTTCAGCGTCTCCAGCTGGTGGATCTCCTTCTCCGTCGCCGAGCGGCTCGGCCCCTCCTCGGTGCGCTGCGCCTCGAGCCGCCGCTCCTCGACCTCGAGCTCCTGGCGGGTCTGGGTGAGCTTCGTCTCCCAGCTCTCGAGCTCCTGCTCGCGGAGCGCGAGCGGGGCCCGCTTGCGCTCGAGCTCCTCCGAGCCGATCCGGATCTCCTCGAACCGGGTCCGAAGCTCGTTCTCCCGGAGCGCGAGCTCCCGCTCGCGGGCCTCCGCCTCGGCCATCATCCGGGTGAGGTTCTCGGTGAGCTTCCCCTCCGACTGGCCGCGGAGCTCCTCGCGCTGCTGCGAGGCGTCGGTCTCGACCCGAAGGTTGCGGAGCTCCCCCTCGAGCTGGACGATCCGGCGCCGTAGCTCCGTTTCCCGGTCCAGGAACTGGGCCTCGCGGCTCTGGAACTCCTCCCGAAGGCGCCGCTCCGCCGCGGGGTCGCCGAGAGCCACCGCCGGGGTTCCGGGGGCTCCCTCCCCGGACGAGCTCGGGCCCCCGGACGAATCCGGCGGGCGCCCGCCGCTCGCGGTGAGGACCTTCAGGCGGAGCTCGGCGATCTCGGCGTCCTTCGCCTGGATCGCCTGGTCCCGGGTCTTCGCCTCGCGGCTGCGAACGTACTTGATCACGGCGATCGAGCCGCGCTTGACGTGCTCGAGCTCCTCCTCGAGCTGCCGGCGCTTCGCCTGCTCTTCGAAGAGGGTCCGGTGGAGCTCCTGGACCTCCTGCAACATCGTCGCCGGGTCGAACTGGTCGGACTTGACGCGGTCGAGGAGATCGGTGAGCCAGCGGACGACCGTCTCCTCGCGCTGCAGCACCCCCGCGGTGGCCGCCGTGGCCGCCGGCGCCCCCGCTGCGGGGGTCTCCGGGGCGACCGGTCCCGTCGGGGTCCCGGATTCGGGGACGGTACGCAGGGGGACGGGAGCCGGTGCGCTGGAGGGGGTCGGCTCGGCCGACTGGATCCAAGCCTCCATGGCCCGGTCGTCGCCGTCGACCCACTTCTTCAGCACCGCCGCCGAGTCGCGCGGAGGGCTCGGGCTGATCGGGCGGCGCTTCGGCCGCTCGGTGTTCCGGACCCGGTCCATCCATCGCTCGACGCCGCCCCGCCCGGCCTTGACCTCGGCCGGGGCGGCCCCGTCGGGAGGGGCCCGGACCCGCTCGATGTCCGCGGACTCCAGCCCGATCGAGCGGAGCGCCTCGTCGTCCAGGGCGCTCGCCGACTCCCAGCTCGGGTAGCCGGCGTTCGCCAGGAGCCGGGCGGCTTCGGGCCGGAGGCCCGGGACCTTCGGCACGCCACCGGAAGGGCTCTCGCCCGGGACCGGGCCCGGGACGGCGATCTCGCTGGCGGGCTCGCTCATCGGGCGGACGTCAGAGAAAGCTTCGGCTGAGGTCTTAATATGAACGGGGGAGAGCGGCGGCCCCTTCGGCGGTGACCCGTCGGTCCCTATGTACCCCCGCCCTTCGGGGGGCCGTGGACCGGGAGGCCCGCGTCGAGCGGATCGCCCGGAACACCGTCGAGGTCCTCACCCGGGAGGAGCTCGGGCGGCTGCTGGAGACGAACGACCGACCGAGGGCCTACATCGGCTTCGAGCCCTCCGGACGGCTCACGGTCGGCCACCTCGTGACGGCCCGCAAGATGCGGGACCTCCAGGAGGCCGGGTGCGAAGTGACGGTCTTCCTCGCCGACTGGCACGCCTGGATCAACGACAAGCTCGGGAGCTCGCTCGAGCGGATCCGGGCGGCGGGGGAGTACATGCGGGCCGGGTTCACGGCCCTCGGCGTCGACCCCGGGGCGGCCCGGTACCGGTGGGCGCAGGAGCTCGCGGAGCGCTCCGACTACTGGGCGAGGGTCGTCCGGGTGGCGAAGGCGACGACGCTCGCCCGAACGAAGCGCGCGATGACGATCCTGGGCCGCAGCGAGGAGGAGGCGCAGCTCGACACCGCGAAGCTGTTCTACCCCTCGATGCAGGCCGCCGACATCTTCGAGCTCCCGGTCGAGATCGCCTACGCCGGGATCGACCAGCGGCGGGCCCACGTCCTCGCGCGCGAGACGGCCGACAAGCACGGCTGGCCGAAGCCGGTGGCCGTACACACCCCCCTCATCTCCTCGCTGAAGGGCGGAGGGCGGATGGACCCGGCGACGATGGCCGTCGAGCGGAAGATGTCGAAGTCGGACCCGGGCAGCGCGATCACGATCCCCTCGTCCCCGGAGGAGATCCGGACCCGGATCCAGGGAGCGTTCTGCCCCGCGAAGACGCTGGAGGGGAACCCGATCGGAGAGATCGCCCAGCACCTCGTCTTCCCGTGGGAGGGGCGGCTCGAGATCCCCCGGGCCGAGCGGTTCGGGGGGCCGATCGCCTTCGACTCCGCCGGCGCCTTCGCCGAGCAGTACGCCGCCGGGGCGGTCCATCCGCAAGACCTCAAGGCGGCGGTCGGCGAGGCCCTCGTCCGGATCCTGGCGCCCGCTTCCCGCTACTTCGAGGCGCATCCGGGCGCGATCCCCGAAGGGCTCTAGTCCGGTCCGGGGCTTTGCCCGCAAGAGGTCGCCGTTCGAGTTCTCGGAAAGGAGCTTTCGGGCGGTCTGGCGACTTCTCGGGCGCCCCGCCCCGGATGTCGGTTCCCTGAATTCTTCACCCACCTCTTCCCGAAATTTTTCACCCACCCCTGATCGCCGGCGGGGGTCACCGTGACCCCGATGTACGCCCCGGCGGCTCACTCGCCTCCGACGGGTGGGTTGCCGGTGCTG
>JASHVI010000266.1 GCA_030039525.1 Thermoplasmata archaeon | reverse complement strand
ACACCTGCGCGTCGAACCCCTTGATGTGCTCCTTCTCCTTCTGGAACTCCGTCTCGGGGATCAGGGCCGGGAACTCGACCGGCACCGAGCCGCTCCGCTCGATCTCCCGGACCATCACCGCGTCCAGCTGGCGCCGGGCCTGGAGGCCGAAGGGGGTCCAGACGTTCATCCCCTTCACCGGGTACCGCTTGTCGGTGAGCCCGGCGGCCTCGACCGCCTCGAGGTACCAGTCGATGTACGACCGGGCCTTGTCCGGCAGCTCGGCCATCCGGAGGGCCGACCCCGGGGGGTCGGGATAACTTTTCGGCCTCCATCGACCGGTCGGATAACTCGGTCTCGCCGTCGTGTCCGGCTCGACACGCAGCGTTAAGCGAGCCGGCTCCCATGTCCGCCGTGCATGCGCCTCGTCGTCTGCGTCGACCGCGATGACGACCTCGGACGGAAGGCCGGGGTCCTGGGCCCGGTGGTCGGGCGGACGGCGGTCCTCGAGGCGGCACAGAAGCTCGGGACCGCGGACCCCGAGGACTCCGACACGAACGCGATGTTCGCGGCCGTTCGGCTCCTCGATGAGCTCCGCACCGAAGGGCAGGACGCCGAGGTCGTCGTCCTCACGGGGAGCCCGAAGGTCGGGCTGCTCTCGGACCGCAAGGTAGCCGAGCAGTTCGACAAGGTCCTCTCCCAGATCCCGGCCGAGGCGGCCCACCTCGTCTCCGACGGCGCCGAGGACGAGTTCCTCGCGCCGATCCTCGGCTCCCGGATCCCCCTCGACGGGGTCCACCGGATCCACATCCGGCAGTCCGAGACGATCGAGTCGACGTACTACACGATCGTCAAGGCCCTCAAGGACCCGAAGCTCCGGGCGAAGACGGTCCTCCCGCTCGCCGTCGTGCTCCTCACGATCGGCCTCGCCGCCGCGGGCGGCGTCTTCTGGTGGGGCGTCACCGGCCTCCTCATCCTGCTCGGCGTCTACCTGGTCGCCTGGACCTTCGACATCGACGAGGCGCTCATCGAGTCCCTCCGCTCCGCCTCGACCGACATTCGGACCGGCTCGGTCGCCTTCGGCTTCGGCCTCCTCGCCATCGGGCTCGCGGACATCGGGTTCGTCGAGGGGTACACCGCCTACCTGGCGCGGCCGAGCGGGATCCCGCTCGACCGCGTCGTCGGCTTCGCCGGCGCCGGCCTCATCTACTGGCTCCTCGCCGGGGAGCTCTGGGAGACCGGGCGGGCGATCCGCTGGTACCTCGCGCGATCGCGCCTCCCCCGCTCCTTCCCGATCGCGACGACCTCGATCATCGGGATCGGCTTCGTCAGCTACGGGATGCTCCAGCTCGTCTCGTACCTCGAGTCGTACCCGGCGCAGCCGAACGTCGTGATCGGCGTCGTGCTCGCCCTCGGGCTCGGCCTCGTGACCGGGGCCGGCGTGCTCTCCCAGTACCTGAAGACGCGGAGCGCCCCCGCCGCGCCCGCGGTCTAGCGACGGCTACCGGCCGAGCGCCGGGGCCGGCGCGACGGCCCGGCGCAGCTCCTCGAGGGTGACGCGCAGCCCGCAGCGCTCCGCGAGGAGCGCGTGGGCGGCGCCGAGGTCGCCGTGCGACTCCTCGAGGGCCCGGGCCCCGAGCGCCCGGAGGTCCTCCCAGAAGTTCCAGGGGAAGACGACCCAGACCCAGCCGTCGCGCGGGATCTCCTCCGCGAAGAAGTCGGGGACGAAGGCCGAGCGCGCGATGTGGAGGAGCGCCGCGCTGTGGAGGCGCGAGGGCCCCGCCGCCCGGACGTGCTCGACGGCGAGCCGCAGGCTCTCGCCCGTGTCGGTGATGTCGTCGACGACGAGCACCGACTCGCCCCGCACCGGCTCGCGGAGCCCCTCGGTCAGCTCGGCCGAGCCGTCCGGGGTGGCGGTGACCCCCCAGTGCCGGACCCGCAGGGCGAGGAGGCGGCGGATGCCGAGTCGATCGGCGAGGAGCCGGGCCGGCACCCAGCCGCCCCGGGTGAGCGCGACGAGGGTCTGGGGGACGGCGTCGGCGACCTCGATGCGCTCGGCGAGCGCGTCCGCCCAGGCGTCGAGCTCCGGCCAGCCGGCCCGCCGGCACCTCGGCAGCTCCGGCATCGGAACGACCGGAGCCGGGCCGGAGTAAGACCTCGGCGGGACCGCGGCGTCGCTACGGGTAGATGCCCCGGATCCGGATTGCGTCGACGACCCGCTGGATCGCGAGGACGTAGGCGCCGGTCCGGTTGTTGACCTTGTGGTCGAGCGCGGCCTTGTGGACCTGCTCGTACGACTGGACCATCACGCGCTCGAGCCGCTTGTTGACGTCGACGAGGTCCCAGAAGTACCCCTGGATGTCCTGCGCCCACTCGAAGTAGCTCACCGTCACGCCCCCCGCGTTCGCGAGGATGTCCGGGAGGACCGCGATCTTCCGCTGGTAGAGGATCTCGTCGGCCTCCGGGACGGTCGGGCCGTTCGCGGCCTCGGCGACGATCTTCGCCTGGATCCGCTCGGCGTTCTTCTTGGTGATCTGGTTCTCGAGCGCGGCCGGGATGAGGATGTCGGCCTTCGTCTCGAGGACCTGCTCGTTGCTGATGGTCTGGGCCCCCGGGAATCCGACGACGGAGCCGGTCTTGCGCTTGTGGGCCTCGACGTCGGGGACGTTCAGCCCCTCGGGCCGGTAGATCCCGCCCTTCGAGTCGGAGACCGCGACGATCTTCGCGCCCTGCTCCGCCTGCAGGATGTGGGCCGCGACGCTGCCCGCGTTCCCGAAGCCCTGGACCGCGACCGTCCCGCCCTTCACCTTCACGCCGGCGTCCCCCGCCGCCTCGCGGATGACGTAGGCGCATCCGCGCCCCGTCGCCTCGCCCCGCCCCTCGGAGCCGCCCAGGGCGATCGGCTTCCCCGTGACGACGCCCGGGACGGAGTAGCCCCGCTGCATCGAGTACGTGTCCATGATCCAGGCCATCGTCTGGCTGTCCGTGTAGACGTCCGGCGCCGGGATGTCCATCTCCGGCCCGATGATCGGGGCGATCTCGCTCGCGAACCGGCGGGTCATCCGCTCGAGCTCGCCGCGGCTCATCCCCTTCGGGTCGCAGACGATGCCGCCCTTCCCGCCGCCGTACGGGAGGTTGACGACGGCGCACTTCCAGGTCATCCAGGCGGCCAGCGCGCGGACCTCGTCGAGCGTGACCTGCGGGTGGTAGCGGATCCCGCCCTTCGTCGGGCCGCGGGCCATGTTGTACTGGCACCGGTAGCCGGTGAAGACGCGGTACTGCCCGTCGTCCATCCGGACCGGGAAGCAGACGGTGAGCGTGCGCTTCGGGCTCTTCAGGATCTCGCGGACCCCGGGATCGAGCCCGAGGACGTCGGCGACGATATCGACCTGCTTGCGCGCCGTCTCGAACGGATTGATGGTGGGTTCGTTGGGCATCGAAGATCCTTCCCCGGTCGGGGTGCGGCGGCCACCCGGGGGTCGGTACTTGAGGCTAGCCCCGGCTTGTCACGCCGACGCACGCGGCCGGGCGCCCGGCGCCCGGTCCGGCGCCCCCCGGCCGAACGGGCGCCAGCCGGGCCCCGGCATCTCTCGGAGCGTGCTGCCCTCGAGGAGGCGGGCCCCGTGGCCCTTCGCGACGCGGCCGATCCGAGTGAGCCGGCCCCCCGCCGACCGGACCGCGCGGAGCGCGGCCGCCGAGCGACCCGGGGGGATCCCCGCGAGGAGCTCGTAGTCCCCCCCGAAGAACGTGACGTCCGGGAGCGCGCCGTCCTCGCCGGCGCGGAGCCCCGCCGCGAGCGGGAGGGAGGCGCCCTCGATCTCCAGCCGCACCCCGCTCGCCTCGGAGAGCCGCCACGCGGCCGCGGCGAGCCCGTCCGAGGTGTCGACGGTGGCGTGCGAGAACCGGGAGAGCGCGAGGCCCTCCGCGACCCGGGGCCGGATCGTCAGCAGCCGCCGGATCGCCGTCGGGTCCCCGCCGGCGCCCTCGGTGAAGCCCCGGTAGGCGACCCCTCCGGCCCCGACGACGCCGGTGGTCCAGAGCTCGTCGCCGGGCCTCAGGCCCCCGTGCGGCGCGAGGCGGTCGGAGCGACCGATCGCGAGGAGCGTGCCGACGACCGCGCGCTCCGCCGAGGGCTTCGTGTCCCCCCCGACGACCGCCGCGCCGAAGCGACGCATCGCCCGGTCGGCGCCGCGCACCACGGACCTCGCCCAGGCGGGCTCGGTCTCCGCGGGCAGCAACAGGTCGAGGGTGAGCGCGATCGGTCGGCCCCCCTTCGCCGCCGCGTCGGAGAGGCTCGCACCGGCCGCCGCCTCCCCGACCGCCTCCGGCGGGGAGACGGGGAGGAAGTGGGTCCACTCGACGAGGGCGTCGGTGGTCAGGATGGCGACGTTCCCTCCGCCAATCGGAAGGGCCGCGGCGTCGTCGCCGAGCGGGAGGAGGCCCCGCGCGGGCCCGCGCAGGCTCCTCGACAGCCACCGGTGGAAGGCCCGCTCGTCGAGCGGCTCCCCGGGGGCCATCGGACGCGCTCCTCCTAGCGGTACGGCACGAACTCCTTGCCGAGGAGCTCGCGCCCGAGGATGATCCGCATGATGTTGAGCCCGCCCTCGGCGCCCACGAGGTACGACATCACGCCCCGGAGGCCCCGCTCGAGGCCGACGTCGCGGGTGTAGCCGGCGGCGCCGAACCACATCATCACCCGCTTCACCGCCTCGAAGGCGAGGGGCGGGGCGGTGAGCTTCACCGCGGCCACGGCCTTCTCGACCTCCGAGCGGTGCGAGTCGTCGCCCGCGAGGGGGTACCGGTCGAGGAGCCACGCGGCGCGGCGGCACTGCCACTTCACCGCCTCGACCTGGGCGTAGAGGTCGACGAGCTCGAACTGGATCCCCTCGAACTTCCCGAGGGGGCTCCCGAAGGCCGGGCGCTCCCGGACGTAGGCGGTGCCGATCTCGAGCGCGCGCTCCGCCGCGCCGACGCACGCCGCGGAGACGAAGGTGCGGGCGACGGTGAAACCGGAGAGCGCGACGGCGAAGCCGTGGCCCTCCCCGCCCAGGAGGTACCGCTCCGGCACCCGGACGTCGTCGTAGGTGATCGCGCCGGTGGAGATGCCCATCCGGCCCATGTTGTCGAACTTCTGGGTGGCGGCGCCGCGGGAGTTCGTCGGGACGTAGAGGAAGTTGAACCCCTCCCCGTCGCCCCTCGTCAGCGTGAGGTGCCCGCCGCCGAGGCGCTTCGCCTCCTCGACCCCGGAGAGGAAGGCCTTCTCGCCACGGACGACGAACTCGGCCCCCTCCCGCCGCGATCGCGTGCGCATCGCGGCGAGGTCGCTGCCCCCGGTGGGCTCCGTCGTGGCGATCCCCAGGAACGCCTCGCCCTTGCAGACCTTCGGGAGGATCTCCGTTCGCGCCGCCTCGGTCCCGTGGCGGGCGAGGACGTGGCCCCAGCCGGCCTCGAGCAGGAAGAAGACCGCCGTCGCCATCGAGAGGTCCCCGCGCCCGATCTCCTCGGCGGCGAGCTCGGTCAGGACCGCGGAGGCCCCCATCCCGCCGAGCTCGGCCGGGACCGGCATCGCGAGGAGCCCGAGGCGGGCCATTTCGGCGAGGACCTCGGGGGGGATCCGCCCCTCGGAGTCGATCCGGGCTTCGGCGGGCCGGAGCACCTTGTCCCCGAACCGCCGGACGGCCTCCTGGAAGGCGGCCTCCTCGTCGGTGAGCGCGAACTCCATCCCGAGGCCAGCGAGGGCCGGCGGGATATGGAGGTTACCCGGCGGCGAGAGCGCCGAACGGCCGCGCGTCGCCGTCGCGCGCGTCAAGCCCATATGCCGGAGGGCCTGAGCGGGCCGTCCGATGGCCTCCCGCGTCGCGGTCACCCCCCGCCCGAGGACCGGGCGTC
>JASHVI010000034.1 GCA_030039525.1 Thermoplasmata archaeon | reverse complement strand
GGCGTCCCGTACCGCTCGTTGAACTCGGCGAAGATCCGGTTCGGCGCGAGGTCCTCGAGGCTGATGATCACCCGCTCAGTGCCGCCGATGATCGAGTAGCCGCCGGGGTCGAGGGGGTCCTCGCCGTACTCGACGAGCTTCGCCTTGTACTCCTCGTCGGAGAGCGGGAAGCCGGAGTCCCGCTCGATGTTCGCCCGGTGCAGGTTGCACGGGCGGCTCTTCACCATGATCGGGAGGTCCCCGATGTGGACGGTCTCGGGGGCCCGCTCGACGCCGTTCTCGACGACGGTGACGTTGAGGAAGATCGGCGCCTGGTAGGTGAGGTTCCGAAGGCGCGCCTCCATCGGCGTCAGCGTCGGCTTCGAGCCGACCGGCTCCTTGACGAACGGCTGGCCGACGAAGATCGTCGGCTCGGAGGAGGGGCTCGCCTGCCCGGTGCGGGGGTCGCGCCGCCGTCCGACGCGCACGTAGATCGAGCTCTTCGTCTTCTGGACGTCGAGCCGGATGAGGCCGCGCTCGGTCGAGTCCTCGGAGACCCTCGACTCGTCGACGATGCGCTGCATCCGCGAGTTCGGGTTGTCGTTGGTGGGGAGGAAGTCGTTGAAGCTCGCCAGGTGGTGGTTGACGATCGACCGCTCCCGGAAGAAGGCGTCCACGATCTCGCGCATTCCTTAGTCCCCCAGTTCGCTCACGATCATCCGATAGGCGATCGCCTCGCCGGCGGTCGAGGAGGGCCGGCGGATCCGGACGAGCCGGCCGTTCAGCGGCTCGCGGGCCTCGCGGGCCGCGACGTACTTCGGGTCCGTCTTGAGGCCCGGGTCGGTCACGAGGATCCTCGGCAGGCGCTCGCTCGAGACCTTGAGCGTGGCGAGCGTCGCCTGGCTCTCCGTCTCGCTGAGGAGCTCGTGCGGAGGGACCAGGTGGTGGGCGACGAAGGCGCGGGCGGGGGGCGCCGGGGCCTCGGGCTTCTTGGCGCCCGCCCGCGCGCGTCGGGCCGCCGTCGGGCTCATGCGATCTCCGTGGGAGGGCCTCGGGCCCGGGGGGAATGCCGGGCCGCCGCGCGCGGGGACGCGGCGACCGTTCGAACCCCCGACCACCTGGTTAAAAGCCAGATGCTCTCTGCAGGGCCGGCGAGGTTCTCGCGCGGCCGACCTGCCTGAGCTACGGGCCCTCGACCGCTCTTGCGGCCGTCAGCCGGGCCATCGTATTTCATCTTTCCGAGGAGGGGGCTCACTGGACGCTCTCCAGGGTCGAGATGATCGACCAGATCGCCGTCCGGCCGTACACCGGGAGGTTCGGGTCGTTCGCGAGGTCGTCGAGCACGCGCACCGCCGAGGAGATCCGCATGTCGAGCGCGGTCCGGGGCTTCGAGAGGACCTCGCGGGCCGACTGCGCGCCCCGCCGGACGTTCCGGGGGACCGAGCCGTCCTCGGCGAGCTCGCCGAGCGACTCGAGGATCCGTCCGAGCTGCTCCAGCTTCGGGTCCGCCGGCGCGGCGGGCGGCGGGGCCGAGGCCGGGTCGACGGGGAGCGGTGCGCCGCTCATGGCCTCGGGGCCTCCCCGCCCTCCTTGTAGGCGGTGACGACGAGCAGCGTCTTCGTCTCCCGGATCCCCTTGACGCCGGGGAGCCTGCGGAGGACGAACTCCTTCAGCTCCTCGTAGTGGGGGAAGCGGACCTTCAGGAAGATGTCCGTGTCGCCGGTGACGAGGAAGACGTCCTCGACCTCGGAGAAGCGCGCGGCCTCCTGCGCGACGTTGTCGGCCTCCGCCGTCTCGACCTTGAGCGCGATCAGCGCGACGACGTGCTCGTCGCCCCAGACCTTCGTGAACGCGCTCTCGAGCGCGCGACTGACTGGCGGCTTGCCCCCGGAAGGTTGCTCCATCGTTTCTCCTTGAGAAAAAGTTCCGTGCCGTCCGCCCCGCCCCCCGACGATGCCCGGCGTCCCCCAGCGGTCTAGCCCGCGGGGGCGGACTCGAACTCCTCTTGGAGGTCGTTGATCACCTGGTCGATGACGCCGTCGGCCGAGGGCGCCCGGTACTCACGGACCCCGCCGGCTTCGCTGGAGACGCGCGCGACGAGCTCCATCGGGCCTCGCAGGAACTCGACGCTGCAGATGAGCTCCTCCACGAGTGGCCCGACCCCCGCCGGCCGGGGGCCCGAAAAAGGTCCCCTATTTATGGTCGCCGATACGAAAAAACCGCTCCGGAGCGTCGGAACCCTCCCGGGGCTCCGGAGCCGTGCGACGCGCGCTCCGCAGCCCTCGAGCGGCGCGGCCGGCGCGAGCGTTATCTCCCGGCCCGGTACGACGCGGCCGAGCCCGCGGTGCCCGAGGAGTCCGACGTCACGGCGGAGATCCGGGTCGAGCTGAAACCGGGCGTCTTCGACGCCGAGGCCGACAGCGTCGAGCGCTCCCTCGGCCAGCTCGGGATCGCCGGGGTCCGCGCCGTCGGGACGGCCCGGCTCTTCCGGCTCACGTTCCACGGGGTCGCGCCGGAGGAGGCCCGACGCCGCGCCGAGCTCGCGGTCGATCGGCTCCTCGCGAACCCGGTGATCCACCGGGTCTCGATCTCGCTGGCGGGCGGCTAGCGAGGGTGCCGGTGAGGGCGAAGCGCTCCCCGCCGCGCTGGGCCGAGGGCATCGCCGAGGTTCCGGTCCGGTCGACCCCGATCGCCGGGCTCCTCGAGCGCTCCCGGGCGCTCGGCTGGGGCTTCTCCCGACCGGAGCTCCTCCGGCTGAAGGCCCACTTCCGGCGCCTCGGGCGCGAGCCGTCGGACGTCGAGTGGGCCGGGATCGCGCAGAGCTGGAGCGAGCACTGCAGCTACAAGAGCTCCCGACCGATCCTGCGCCGCTGGTTCGGCGGCGCCCGGCGGAGCCCGCGGGTTCTGGGAACGGGGGACGCCGGCGTCGTCCGGTACGCCCCGGGCCGCGCGTACGCCCTCCGGATCGAGTCCCACAACCACCCCTCGGCGATCGAGCCGTACGGCGGCGCCGCCACCGGCATCGGCGGGATCCTTCGGGACGTCCTCGCCGTCGGCGCCCGGCCGGTGGCGCTCGCCGATCCCCTCTTCTTCGGGCCCCTGGACGGCGGGTCGCCCGGCCCGCTTGCGAAGAGCTCGCGCTTCCTCTTCGAGGGCGTCGTCGCGGGCATTCGGGACTACGGCAACCGGGTCGGCGTCCCGACCGTCGTCGGCGGGGTCTACTTCGACCCGGGGTACGCCGCCAACCCGCTCGTGAACGTCGCCTGCGTCGGGCTCCTGACCCCGAAGGGACTGCGCCCCAACCGGGCCGACCGACCCGGCGATCGCCTCGTCCTCGCCGGCGGGCTCACCGGCCGCGACGGCATCGGGGGCGTCGCCTTCGCCTCCCGGTCGATCACCGAGCGGAGCGACGCCGAGTCCCGCGGCGCCGTCCAGCTGGGGAACCCGATCATGAAGGAGCCGCTGATCCACGCCTGCCTCGAGGCGTTCGACGCCGGTCTCGTGCGCGGCGTGAAGGACCTCGGCGGCGGGGGTCTATCGAGCGCCTCCGGAGAGCTCGTCTTCGCCGGGGGCCGGGGGAGCCGGATCGACCTCGACCGGGTCCCCCTCCGGGAGCCCGGGCTGTCCCCCTGGGAGATCTGGGTCTCCGAGTCCCAGGAGCGGATGATCCTCGACGTCCGTCCCCGCGACCTCGACGCCCTCGCCCGGATCTTCGCCCGGTACGACGTGCCGATGACCGAGATCGGCGAGGTCACCGAGCGGCCCGTCGAGCGACTCTTCTATCGGGGGGCGCCGGCCGCCGAGCTCGACCTGCGACTCCGCCTCGAGCCGCTGATGGCCCGACGCCGGCAGCGCCGGCCGGTGCCGCCGCGCGCGGCGCCTTCCCCGCCGATCCCCGACGCGGACGTCGGCCGGATCGTCGAGGCGCTCGCGCTCGACCCGGCGAACCGTTCCCGGGAGGGGATCCTCCGCCTCTACGACCACGAGGTGCAGGGCCGGACGGTGGTGAAGCCCCTGACCGGACGCGTCGAGTCCCCCTCGCACGGCGACGCGGCGGTCCTTCGGCCGGACCCCGGCGCGCGGATCGGGCTCGC
>JASHVI010000265.1 GCA_030039525.1 Thermoplasmata archaeon | reverse complement strand
CGGTCGGCCTCAAACTCCCCCCGAAGCCACCGGTGGGCCGTCGGACAGGCCACTCCGGTGGAGGCGATCACCACGACCGGAGGCGGGGACCGGTGCTCGCGCAACGCCGAGAGGCTCTCGGACGGCGTCAGCAGTCGGCCGGGGAGGCCTTCCGAATCGATCAGGTCCACGACCGACCGGGCGAGGCTCGCCGTCTCGGCGACCACGAGAATCACCGCGGTCGGCACCAGTAGGCAGGTCCCGGGCCCGGGGGGTATAGGGTCCGTCAATTCCCCTTGACGAACGGTGGAACGGCGCCTCCGGTCCCCGGCGGGGGTCTGAGGAGCCGGGGGCGGGGCCGAGCGGCCACCGGGGCGAGCGCAGCGAGGTTGTGCCGATACTGACAAATCGGGTCCCCGGCCTCCCGCTGTCGGCGGGGCTCGTGCCGGAGCGGGGCGCCGGAGATCCGGGGGAGACCTCGGTGCTCGATTCCCTGCCGGTCGGCGTGGTCGTCGTGACCGAGCCCGGCCGCCTCTCGTGGGCGAACCCGGCCTACTTCCGCTCCACGGGCCGGGACCCGGACGTCCTCGGGCGGGATTTCCACGAGCTCGTCGAGACCGAGGGGACCTGGTCGGCAGTGATCCGTGAGGCGGTGGACGCCGCACTCCGGGACGGCCGCCCGGCCCGGTTCGAGGCCGTCCGCGCCCGCCATCGGGACCGGCCCGGGGGGGTCTTCCTGGACCTCGAGGTACGCCCGCTCCCCGATGCCCCCGGAGCTCCGCGACGGGCGATGGTGGTCGTGCAGGACGTGACCGGCCGCGTCGAGGAGCACGAGCGCGCGGCGCTGTTCTACGCATCGTTCCAAAGCTCCACGAACGCGATGCAGCTGACGGACGCCGAGGGGATCATGATCGACGTCAATCCCGCGTACGAGCGCATCTACGGCTACGCCCGCGCGGAGTGCATCGGTCGGCGACCGAACCTGGTCCGGAGCCGGTACACGCCCCCCGAGGTCTACCGCGAGATGTGGAACGACCTGCTCGACCCGGACCGCGGGTACTGGGCCGGCGAGATCCTGAACCGCGACCGCTCCGGCCACGAGCGGCCGGTACTCCTCACCATCACGGGGGTCCGGGCCCGAGGGGCGGCGATCTCCCACTATCTCGGGGTCGCGGTCGATCAGTCGGAGCGCCGGGACTGGGAGGTCCGGGCGGCCCACTCGGACAAGCTCGCCTCGATCGGGCAGCTGGCCGCCGGCGTCGCGCACGAGATCAACACGCCGCTCGCGAACGTGATGCTCGTCGCCGAGAGCCTCCGTCGGCGGACCGAGGACCCCTTCCTCCGGTCCCGGCTCGACACGCTCACCGAACAGGTCGACATCGCGGCCCGCATCGTGCGGAGCCTGCTCGACTTCGCCCGGCGGGAGGAACCCCGGCTCGCCGAGGTCGACCTGCGGGACGTCGCGCGGGAGGCCGTCCGGTTCCTGCGGGACAAGCAGTCGGGCGACGCCGAGGTGGTCGAGGAGTACGCCGAGGACCCGGTCGAGGTGCTCGGAGACCGGCCCCAGCTGCTCCAGGTCGTCACGAACATCCTGAACAACGCCTACGACGCGACCGAGGGAGGGGGCCGGATCCGCGTCGCGGTCCGGCGCAACGGCGAACGGGCCGAGCTCGAGGTGATCGACGCCGGTCCGGGGATCCCGCCCGAGATCCTCTCCCACATCTTCGAGCCGTTCTTCACCACCAAGCCCGAGGGCAAGGGCACGGGCCTCGGGCTCGCCGTGTGCCACGGGATCGTCGGCGCCCACCACGGTTCGATCCTAGCCCGGAACGCGGCCGAGGGCGGGGCGGAGTTCCTCGTGTCGCTCCCGCTCCGGAGTCCGCCGGGTCGCTGAGCTCCAGCCGGAGCCGGAGTTCGCGGATCGACCGCCGGCCGCGTCGAGGAGGCGGATCGGGCTCGGGGAGATCACTCCGGCTCGTACGCGGGGCCGGTCCCCGAAGGACCGAGCAGCCGCGCGAACCCCTCGACCCGTTCCCGATCGAGGACCACGGCGACCCGACGGTGGTCGTGCCGCAGGGTCCGCAGCGCCTCGGCCGCGACCCGGTCCCGGGCCTGGGCGTAGCGGGCCGAGCCCCGACCTGGGTGGAGCGCGGCGTCCCACGCCAGCGCGAACGCGTCCGGATCGTTCGTCTCGGGCGGCCGCCGGCCGATCCGTCGCTCGCCGAGGGTGCGCCGAACGAGCTCCCAGTATCCGATGTTGGCGATGAACAGCTCGGCCTGGACCTCCTCGTCGGGGTCGAGACCCTCGACCGGGATCCCCGTCTCTCGGCCGAACTCGAGGAGGGCCGTGGCCGTGGGGTTCGGGACGCCGACCTCGCCGAACCGGACGAGGGAGAGCGCCTCGCGGACCTCGCCCGGGGCCAGTGGGACGACCGGCTCGGAGGCGGTCCCGACGAAGTGCGTCGTGAGCGACTCCACCTCGGACGGGGAGAGGCCGAGCCCGATCGCCTGCGGACGGAACTCGGCGATCCGGTCCCGGGCCCGTCGGGCCTCGTCGAGGAGCCCCCGCACCGGACCGACCAGGATCAGGTCCCGGTCGCCGGGGGGCTCGACGACGATCACGCGGCTTCCCGCTCGCTGATCACGTCGAGGAGCTCACCCCGGTCCCGCTGGCGCTTCAGCTCCCGGACGGTGAGCACCGCGAGGCCGTCGATCGGCCTCGGCGGGGTCGCCTCCGCGAGGACGAAGAGCGCGTGCCCCTCCGCGACGCGGGCGAGCTGTTGGAGGACCTCCGCCCGGTTGCGCGCGGTGCGGAACGATCCGATCGAGGTGAGCAGGATCTCCTCGTCCCCGCCGGCGGCGCCCTGGCCGAAGGCGTCGAACGGGCAGCGGAGCGTGAGCGTCAGGTTCCAGCCCATGTCGTCGAGCTGCCGGAAGACCCCGTCGCGCAGCGGATCGCCGGTCCGGGCCGGGCCCCGGGCCTTCCGCGAGGCGCGGGGGACTTCCTCCGGCGTCGGCGGCTCGGGAGCGGACGCCGGGCCCATCGAGCCGAAGATCTCGACCGGGCGCGCGACCGGCTCGCCCAGGTAGGTCTCGATCCGCTCGACCACCGTGACCTCCGCGCCCCCCCCGTCCTCGTACAGCTGGATCGTCCGCCGAGAGACGCCGGCGACGCTCGCGAGCGCGCCGAGGGAGAGCCGGCGGAGCTCCCGGAGCGCTCGGAGCCGGTCCCCGTCGATCCGGGCGAAGACGCCGCCGGGGCTCGAGAGGAGGAACGGGGGCACCCCCTGGTGGAGGTACTCCCGGAGCGTCTCCTCCGAAATGATCGAGAGGCCGTAGCGCCCGTAGACGACGCCGGCCTCGAGCTCGCTCGATCCGCTGGTCTCGCCGACGACGAACGGGGCCGCGGGGAAGAGCCGGGCGAGGGCGACGAGGCGCTCCGCCTCCCCCGCGTCCAGCGCGTCGATGTTCTTCAGGACCTTGACGATGAGGAGCTGCGAGTCCCGGCGCGCGAGCAGATCGAAGCTCGTCGGCCGGATCGTGTGCGCGTCGACGACGAAGAAGCCGGCCCGCTCGAGCAGGTCGCGGACCCGGCCGATCGCCGCCTCCCGGAACCGCGCCACGGCACTCCCCCGCCGGAATTCAATTGACGCTTCTATATAAAATGAGACGGTCGCTCTCCTCGAGGCGGTCGTGGAGAAATCGACGGGGCGCGGCCGGCCGCGCGGACCAATCCTCTTGACGGCCCGCGGGGTGCATCGGCCGTGAGCGCCTCCGCTCTCCCCCTGCCGTCGTACGCGCCGATCCCGGACATGATGATCTCGACGATGCCGTTCCTGCCCGGATACCGGGTGCAGCGGGTGCTCGGCGCCACCTTCGGGCTCATCGTTCGGTCGCGGGGGCTCGGCCGCAACATCACCGCCGGGATCCGCAGCCTATGGGGCGGGGAGATCCACGAGTACACGCAGCTCCTCGAGCAGGTCCGGCACCAGGCCCTCGAGCGGTTGCGCGACCACGCGAAGAGCCTGGGGGCGAACGCGGTCCTCTCCGTCTCGTTCGACACCTCCGAGATCGGCGGGATCATGACCGAGGTCATCGCGTTCGGCACCGCGGTCATCGTGGAGGCCGACGCCAGCGCGGCGCAGCCGGTCGCGCTGCGCTGAGCGGGCTCGAGGCAGCGCGTGGCCGATCCGCCGGAGGGAGGCCGCGCGGACCTCGCCCCGCTGCCCGGGGCCCCCGCGCTCGTCCTCACGCCCGCGGGCGGGTCGGGAGGCCTCCTGATCGTCGCCGACCTCCACCTCGGCCTCGGCGGCACCCCCCGGTGGCCCGCCGGTCCTCCGGAGGGCTCGGCCTCGGGCCTCGGGGAGGCCCTGCTCCGGGACGCCGAGAGGGCCGGCGTCCGGCGGATCCTGATCGCGGGCGACGTCAAGCACCCGATCGTCGGCACCCCGCCCCCCCTGCGACCGGTGCTCTTCCGGTTCTTCGCCGACCTGCTCGCCCAGGGGCTGGAGATCGATGTGGTCCTCGGGAACCACGACGTGGGCCTGGTCCCGCATCTGCCCCGGGAGGTCCGCGTGCACGGCGCCGAGGGGATCCTCCTCCACGGCGTCGGGGTGTTCCACGGCCATCGGTGGCCCTCCCCGGAGGTCCGGGGCG
>JASHVI010000033.1 GCA_030039525.1 Thermoplasmata archaeon | reverse complement strand
CTCCAACCTTCCCGGCCTCGTCGCCGGCGCGGCGGTGGTCGGCACCGGCATCGCCTTCGCCGAGATGGGCAGCGTCACCCTGATCGACCGGGTCGCCCCCGGCGAGGAACGGGGGGAGATCCTCTCCGCGTACTTCCTCGTCGGGTACCTCGCCCTCGCCGTGCCGACGCTGGGGGTCGGGCTGGCCGCCGAGGCGTTCGGTCTCCGTTCGGCAGCGCTCTCCTTCGGCCTCCTTCTCGGGGCGTTCGTGGCCGCGCTCTTCCTCCTGCTCCGCCGGACCCCGACGCCCGCGGGCGGCGGGGGCTGGCCCCCTCCGTCCACCTGATCCGGGGGACTACGCGGAGCGACCGGCTCGCCGACCGACGCGCGCCCTCGCCGAGCGGACGTGGAAGGGCAGGGCCTTCGCGGAGTGGGTGAGCGAGCCGAGGCTGATCGCGTCGGCGCCGGCCCGGGCGTAGCGGGGCACCGCGGCGAGCGTGATCCCTCCCGAGAGCTCGATCCAGACCCGGTCCCTCAGCCCCGCCCGCGCGAGGGCCGCGATCGCCCGGGCCGCTTCGGCCGGCGTCAGGTTGTCGAAAAGCAGCGCGTCGGCGCCCGATCGGATGGCGCTCAGCGCGGACCCTACGTCGCGCACCTCGACCTGCACGGTCGCGCGGCGCCCCGCCGCGCGGCGGAGGCGGAGGACCGCCTCGTCGGGGGCCGCGAGCGCGGCGTGCGGCGCCTTGTAGAGGAACGATTCGGAGAGGTCCCGCCGGTGGGCGTGGCCCCCCCCGTGGACGACCGCCGCCTTCTCGAGCGCGCGGAGCCCGGGCAGGGTCTTGCGGGTCGCGTAGACCGCGACGTCGGAGCCCGAGCCCCGGACCGCGTCGACGACCCGGGCGGTGGCGGTCGCCACCCCCGAGAGGTGCATGAGGGCGTTCAGGATCGTCCGCTCGGCGCTGAGGATCCACCGGAGGTCGCCGGAGATCCGAAGGACCGCGCGCCCCGCCCGGACCCGCTCCCCGTCGCGGGCCAGGGGCGTTGCCCGAAGTCGGATCGAGCGGGCCAGACGCGTGACGGCGTCGACCCCCGAGAGGACCCCGTCGGCCTCGACCTCGATGACCACCGTGCCGGGACGAGGCCCTCCGGCGAGGGCCCGGACCGTCACGTCCCGGTCGGCCCGGTCCTCGCGGAGCTCCCGGCGGAGCAGGGAGACCGCCCCGGGAGGGAGCCGGCCGGCCGTTCGGCGGCTAGGTCCGACCGGCCGACGCCCCATCCCCCTCCCGGGCCCTCGCGGCCGCCTCGGCGAGCTCCTCCGCGAGGTCCGGCCGGCGCGCGAACCCGATCCGCTCCGCCTCCTCCATCCTCCGCCGGGCCGCGCCGGGGTCCCCGCGTCGGAAGGCGACCTCCGAGAGCCTCAGCAGCACCTCGAGCTCGTCGGCCGGGGTCTCGAGCTCGCGCGCGATCCGGTACGCCTCCAGGAGCTCGATCTCCGCCGCCGACACCTCGTCGGAGGCGAGGGCGATCTTCCCGGCGATGATGTGGACCTGGAGGAGGCCGAACCGGTCCCCGACCCGCTCGAGCGTCTCGAGCGCGCGCTTCAGGTGGGCCCGGGCGACGGGGAGGCGACCCCGCTCCCGCTCGAGGTCGGCGAGGTTGAACCTCGCCCAGCCGATCCGCCGGGGATCGTGCCCCTCCTCGGCGAGGGTGAGGGCCTTGTGGAGCTCGCGGATCCCGTCGTCGAGCCGGCCCCGCTGGCTCTCGACGACGCCGAGGAACAGCTGCGCGTACGCCGCCTCGCCGAGGTCCCCGAGCCGGATGAGCGCCTCCGTGGCGAGCCGGTAGGCGGCGAGGGCCTCCGGGATCCGGGCCCTCGTCATCCCGAGGACGTTCGCGCGGCGGACCGTCTCCAGCGCGACCTCGCGGTCGTCGCGGAGCCGCCGCGCGATCCGGAGCGCCTCGTCGTGGTGGGCGAGCGCCTCCGCGTACTCGCCGCGGTAGTAGAGGAGCTCCCCGCGGAGCCGGTGGGCCCTCAGCAGCATCCGGGGGCCGGCCCGTACGTCCGCGGAGGCGAGGAGCTCGCGGGTGAGCTCGTCGGCCTCGGCCCAGCGCCCCTGGTCGGTGAGCAGCCGGGCCCGGTAGAGCCGGGCGAGCGCGCGCTGGCCGGTCGTCGCCGCGTGGGCGAGGGCCGGGCGCTCGAAGGCCTCGGTCAGGAGCCGGTCGGCCTCGTGGAGCTCGCCGAGCCGGTCGAGCTGGACGGCGAGGTCGAGGAGGAGCTCGAGCTCCCCCTGGGCGTCCCCCGGCCGCGCCCGCCGGTGGGCCTCCAGCGCCCGCTCGAGGTGGCGGCGGGCGACGGTCCGAGAGCCCTGCTGGACCGCGAGGTCGGAAGCGATCCGGTTGTAGAGCGCGGCCCGGTCGTCGATCCGCCCGAGGTAGCAGTGCTGGGCGAGCGCGTAGACGGTGGCGGGGTCGGCGGAGCCCCGGGCCTCCAGCGCCTCGCCGGCCTTCCGGTGCAGGAGCCGCCGCCGGGAGGCCGAGAGGCCGGCGTAGATCTCGCTCCGCTGCCCCTCGCGGACGAACTCGAGCCCCTCGTCGATCCCCTCCCGCAGGAGCCCGCGCCCGACGAGGGCCTCGACCTCCTCGCTGAGCTGCTCCTCGTCCTCCCCGGTGGCGGCCCAGAGGAGCTCGAAGGGGAAGGAGTGGCCGAGGACGGCGCCGGCGGGAAGGCCGGAGAGCGCGCTCGCCGCGGGGACCGCGGGGCCCGGCTCGGCCGGCCGCGCCTCGTGGGCCTCGGGCCACGGGACGCCGATGGAGGAGCGGATGAGCCGCTCGAGGAAGAGCGGGTTCCCGTCGGTCTGCGCGTGCCACCGGGCGAGCTGCTCCGGCTCCGGCTCCTTCGGCAGCTCCAGCGACCGGACGAAGTCGGGGAGCTCCTGCGGGCTCAGGCTCCGGACCGGGACCTCCTCCGCCCTCAGCTCGCGCCGCAGGCGCTCGAGCCGGGCCCGGGCCGCCTCGTCGGCCTGGGCGAGCGGCACCGAGCTCGCCACGATCCAGATCGGGTGGCGGCCGAGGTCCGGCGCCAGGTACTCGAGGAACTCGAAGGTCGCCGGGTCGGCCCGGTGGATCTCCTCGAGGAAGAGGACGACCGGTCCCCGCTCGACGAGCCGGCGCAGCCGGGAGGCGGTCCCCTGGAACTGGGCGGAGCTCGGGAGCTCCGACTCCGGCGAGCGCCTTCCGAGGTTCTCGAGGATCCCGGGCTCGCCGTCGGGCTCCGCCGGCGGCATCGCTTCCGGGCGGCCCGCGAACCCGATCATGACCGGGCCCTCCGACGGCGAGGGGACCAGGGCGGCGAGCGAGGAGGCGGCGGGAGCGCGGGCGCCGCCCGGCCGCTCGCCGAGCGGGCGGCTCGCGAGGGCGTCCCGGAGGATCTGGAGCGGCGCGCCGTCGGGCCCGCCGGCCCGCCCCCCGAGGACGATCATCCCGTGGGCGGCGCACTCGGGCTTCAGCAGCTCGATCAGCGTCGCCTTCCCGACGCCGACCTCCCCGAGGAGCAGCGTGAGCCCGCCGCGGCCGGATCGGGCCTCGTCCTCGCGCCGTCGCAGCTGGTCGACCGCCTCCGGCCGGCCCACGAACCGGCGCGGGGGCTCGCCCGGAACCGGTGGCATCGGCCCGGAAATGCCCCGGCCGAGTATATGGAGGCCCTCGGCGACCGGCGGGGCCGCTCGGGGGCTCAGGGGCCCGGCGCGACCTTCGCCGCCGGGACGAACGGGAGCGGAGTGACCGTCGCCGGGCTCCGCCGGCCGCGCAGGTCGACCTCGAGGGCGGTGCCCGGGGCCGTGAGCGCCTTCGGAAGGTAGGCGAGCGCGATCCCGTACCCGAGGGTCGGGGAGATCCCGCCGCTCGAGACGCTCGCCACCGGCTGCCCGTCGGAGAGGACCGGCGTGCCGTGCCTCGGGAGGGCGTTCGGGGCGCGCACCTCGAGCCCGACGCACCGCACCGGAGGGCCCTCGCCGCGCTGCTTCTCGAGGGCCTCCCGGCCGACGAACCGGTGGTCGAACTCCACGAACCGCTCCTGCCCGGCCTCGAGCGGGGTCCGGTCCCGGTGGAAGTCCTGCCCGCTCAGCAGGTACCCCTTCTCGAGCCGCAGGGTGTCCCGGGCCCCGAGGCCGCACGGCGCGATCCCGTCGGCGGCGAGGCGCTCGGCGAGCGCCGGGGCCTCGGCGCCGGGGAGGAGGATCTCGTACCCCAGCTCGCCGGTGTAGCCGGTGCGCGTCACCAGCCACTCGGCCCCCAGGCCCCCCGGGAACGCCGGACCGAGGCGGCCCGGGCTCGGGGAGGCGCCCGGTTCCCTCGGGAAGAAGGCCCCGTGGTAGAACTTGGTGCCCCCGAGGGACCAATCGAAGAGCCGCTCGAGCCGCCGCCGGCTCTCGGGGCCCTGGACCGCGACGATCGTCACGGCCCCGTTGTGGCGCGCGATCTCGGTGTCGGGCCGGCGGTGCTGGCGCAACAGGTCGAAGACCGCCGAGGCCGTCGCGGCGTTCGGCACCACGAGGAACGACGGGGCCGGAGCGGTACCGTCGTCGATCCGGCTGATCAGCAGGTCGTCGACGATCGCCCCGTTGAGGTCGAGGAGGAACGTGTACCGACACTGGCCGGGCCGCAGCCGGCCGACGTCCGCCGTCGTGCGGCGGGAGAGGAGCGACGCGGCGGAGGCCCCGGCGACGGTGAGGATGCCCATGTGGCCGACGTCGAAGAAGCCGGCCGCGCCGCGCACCGCGCGGTGCTCCGGGAGGATCCCCTCGTAGTACAGCGGCATCTCCCACCCCGCGAACGGCACGAGGTGCGCGCCCCGGGCGACGTGGAACGGGTAGAGCGCGGTCCGCTGCAGCGGCTCCGCCGGGGCCTCGGTCACGTGACGATCTCCCGGAGTCGGCCGAGGCGCAGCGCCTCCCGGATCTCGAGCGCGATGCGTCGCCCGGTGCTCATGGGGGTGCGGTGGAGGGCGTTCCCGTACGGGTGGCCGAGGGCGAGGTGGGCGTTGGTCCCGCCCCCGATCCGCACCGCGACGTCGAAGATCGTCGGGCGTCCGTCCGGGTCCAGGCAGGTCTGCAGGCAGAACGGGCCGAGGACCCCCGGCGGACGGAAGCTGCGGGCGGCCTCCACGAAGGTCTCGCCCATCCGGTAGACCTCCTCGAGGAGCGACTCGCGCACGGTCAGGCTCGCGTGGCCGACCTCGGTGTACTCCGGGAACCGCTCCGGTCCCTCGATCTCGAGCTGCTGAGCGGCCGGGAGCCTGAGGAGCCCGT
>JASHVI010000264.1 GCA_030039525.1 Thermoplasmata archaeon | reverse complement strand
ACCCCGGCGTTCTCCTCGATGCGCTCGGGGCGGGCCGATTTTGGGATCTCTACGACGGCGTGCTGCAGGCCCCACCGAACCAGCACCTGCGCCCCGCTGACCCCGTGGCGGCGGGCGATCTCGGAGATCCGGTCGTCGGAGAGGTGCCGGCCCCTCGTCAGCGGGGCGTACGCCTCCAGCTGGATGCCGTGGGCCCGGCAGTACTCTAGCAGCTCGGACTGGTAGAGGAAGGGATTGAACTCCACCTGGTTGACCGAGGGCACGACCTCGGACGCCGCGAGGAGCTCCCGGAGGTGCGCGACCGTGAAGTTGCTCACCCCGATCGACCGGCACTTCCCCTCCTGCTTCAACCGAACGAGCGCCTTCCAGGTCTCCAGTCGACGACCGGGAACCGGCCAGTGGACCAGGTAGAGATCGAGATACTCGAGACCGAGGCGTCGAAGGCTGGCCGCGCAGGCGGCGAGGGTCGACTCGTACCCCTGGTCGTCGTTCCATACCTTTGTCGTGACGAATACGCGCTCGCGGGGAACTCCGGAGTCCCGGAGCGCTCGTCCGACATCCGCCTCGTTCTCGTACAGGGTCGCGGTGTCGATGAGCCGGTACCCGACCGCCAGCGCCTTCGCCACGGCCCCTCGGGTCTCCTGGCCCGGCGCGGTCCTCCACACCCCGAGACCGAGGACCGGCATCTCCGCTCCATCCGACAGCCGCACCGTCGAGTCGAGTCCCCGGCGGAGGTCGAAGGACGCGGTTTCGGCGGGGGTTTTCATGCGAGCGGCGAGCGTGCGCGCCTACTTCAGGGGGAAGTGGGCGCCCGAGGTCGCGCGGTCCGGCGCAGAACCGGCGTCCCGGCCTCTCCTCCGGCACGGCCGATGTGTTAAAGGGTCGGAGGGCCCAGCCCCGTCCGTTGCCTTCCGGGCGCCTACCGACATGAGCGGATCCGCGCGCATCGGCCGAGCCCGCGGCGGCACGCCGCCGCCCGAACCCGCCCCGGACGAGCTCGACGTGGTCGTCGGCGAGCCGCGATGCGCCGAGGCTCCCCTCGGCTCGTTGGACTCCTGGATCACTCCGACCTCCCGTTTCTTCGTGCGGAACCACTTCCCGATGCCGGCCGTCGAGACCGGCGAGTGGAAGATCGACCTCTCCGGTCAGGTCGCCCGGCCGGGCCCGGTCACGCTCGCGGACCTGCGCGAGTTCTCGAACCGGGAGATCGTCGTCACGATGGAGTGCGCCGGCAACAGCCGGAGCACCATCACGCCGCGGACCCAGGGGATCCGCTGGCAGCATGGGGCGATCGGCACGGCCCGATGGCGCGGCGTCTCGCTCGCGGAGGTGCTCCACGCCGCGGGCATCCTCGACGCGGGTCGCACCATCGTCCTCGAAGGTGCCGATCGCGGACCCGAGGCGGGCAGCGCCTCCGACATCCCGTACGCGATGTCGCTCCCGCGGGAGAAGGCCCTGGACCCGGACACCCTTCTCGCGACGGAGATGAACGGCGCGCCGCTCTCGCGGGCCCACGGCGCGCCCGTCCGGGCGATCGTTCCCGGCTGGTACGGGATGGCCTCGGTGAAGTGGCTGCGAAGGATCCAGGTGCTCGAGGGACCCTTCGACGGCTTCTTCCGGACCGAGTCGTATGTGATCATCGGCGAGGGAGACGACCCGGACAAGCCGAAGACCCCGGTGACGTCCCTACGGGTGAAGTCGCTGATCACCTACCCGCCCGAGCACGCCGAGATTCCGCTCGGGAACCACCTCATCCGAGGGATCGCCTGGTCGGGGGACTCGGAGGTGCGGTCCGTCGAGGTATCGTACGCTCCGGCCGGCGCGCTCGAACCCCAGATCTCCTGGACTCCCGCGACGCTGCTCGGGCCCAGCGAGCGCTACGCGTGGAGGCACTGGGAATGCCCGCTGGAGTTCCAGCGGCCGGGCTACTACCTGCTCCGGGCCCGGGCGACGGACGCTCACGGGGTGACGCAGCCGCTGCGGCCCTCGTGGAACTATCGCGGCGTCGCGACCAACGCGGTCCACGCCGTCTCGATCGTCGTGCGTCGGCCGGCGGTCTGACGGAGCCCCCGCGTCCGGGGGTCGGCCCATCCGCCTCCCTCTCTTGGACTAAATACGGGAGCGCGCTCGCGGGGCTGGGCGGCGGTGCCGTCCGGAGGAAGGAACGTGGTCGTGGACTTCAAGATCGGGAAGGCGCCGGGTTTCTCGGCGGTGACGGTCGCCTGGAAGGGGCGCTGGGACGAAAAGCGGATCCGCAAGGAGTTCGAGGACCTCGCGGCGTGGGCGAAGGAGCGGGGGCTCCGGACCGGACGCTGGTACTTCATGGGCGACATGTCCGGCCGCATGCGGGTTGCGATCGAGACGAAGAGCGGCGCGCGGGGCGCCGGCCGGGTCCGCTCCCGGAAGTTCCCCGCGACCGACGTCGCCCGGGTGCAGTTCGACCCGGACGAGCTCTCCCCGCGGGTGGTCTACCATGGACTCGGCGATTTCCTGCGCTGGCAGCGCCGGGAGAAGGAGGTCAAGTCGGTGGGGACCTTCCGGGAGGTCTACGCGGGCAACCCGTGGACCAATGCGCGGGCCTGGTCGACGATGTGCGTCGAGGCGACGATCCGCCGCTGAGCCCCCCGTCGATCCCACGCGGAGGGCCCGCGCCGGCGTGGTGCGCCGCTAGGCACCCACGCCGTACCCGGAGAGCTTGCGGGCGGCCACTTCGGCTGGGCTCTGGTGCGACTCGGTCGGAGCCTGCTGCTCCCGCTCGGCATCGGCCTGGGCCCTCTTCCCGGTCGCATCCGGTACGAAGTAGTCGCCCGTGAAGTACTGGTCCTCGTGCTGGCATTGCGGGCAACGGTGGGTCACTCCATTCATCGACACGCCGTGAAGGGCGGCGTCGTTCACTCCGATCCGGCTCGGGAAGCTCTGCCCGCAGTGGCGGCACTCTAGGAATAGTCCCGGCATATCCTTCACCACGAAGAAGTACCGCCGACGGGGTACAAAAACGAGGCCTAGAAGGACGGCCTCCGAAGCTCCCGGGCTCGACAATCGCCGGAGGGGAGTCGTTGGTTTCGTCACATCATTTCGCCGATTGTCGTAGGACTGTTGCACGGTGCGGTAGCGTGTCCCAAAAATCGTGCGCCTTGCTAGTTCGAGTCAGTGTTCGCGGAGCCATTATGTGTCCCCCGAACGTATCACGAATCGGCCCCGCGGACCCGACCCCCGGCAACGGGGGCCGGTACGCGGAGGGAATCTTCGGGAGGTGAAAGCATACATGACGACACTGACGGAGCGGAATCTATCGTACGGCTTCGGCCTGCTCGGCGGCCTGCTCTTCCTCCTGGCTGCGCTCGTGAGCGTAGCCTACGGGACGGCGGACCTCTTCGTGGGCCACCTGACCGGCGCGATGAGCGCGGGCAGCGAGGCGGTCGTCCTCGCGGTCCTGGGCGTGCTCGCCCTGCTCTTCGCGCATCTTGGGTTCCGGGAGTGGTCCGCCCGGCCGATCGTCACGGGCATCCTGCTCGTGGCGCTCTCGTTCATCGGCTGGGCCGTCCTGGCGGTCGGACCGAACCTCGTGGCGCTGCTCGCCGCGATCTTCCTCTTCCTCGCGGGCCTGTTGACGCTCGCGGGGCCGATCGCGCAGGGCCACGCCGCCCCGGCGACCGCCTAGGCGCGCCGGTCACCCTGACCGGGAACGATCCCGGCCGGAGAGTTCCGCAACCCCTTCCCGCCGGTTCTTCGGCCGCGCGCCCGGACCGGAGGTCCGGTGCGCCCGGGCCCCCGCGCGCGCAGGACCAAGTACTTTCGATGGGTATTTGGTCAGCGCAACCCATTGCGTTGTATGCTGGGCTCGGCGCCGGCGACCGACACGGGCGCCTTCGGCGAGGCGCCGCTCACGCTACCGTGGGTCACCTGGGGCGCGACGATCTCCCAGGCGGTCCTGCTGGCCGTCTACGGGGTCATCGGCCTGGCCGCGGTCGTCCTCGCCGCGCTCGGGCTCGTCTCGGCCGCGGTCCTCGGCATGGGGTCACGCTACTTCCTCCCGAGCGCCGAGCTGGCGGCGTTCGGCGCCCTGCTGCTCGTGGCGCTCGGCGCCTCCTACGTCTACTGCTTCCGCCGGGTGCGGGCCGGCCGGTTCCGAGAGGTACGCCTGCCGTTCGCCCTCATGGCGATCGGCAACACGGTCGGCGCCTTCGGGGGCCTCGCGATCTCCTCCGATCTGATCTTCTACTTCGCGCTGACCCTGGCCGCGGCGTACCTCCTGCTCTTCCTGGTGGTCGACCGCGCGCTCCGGCGCCCTTGGGCCACGAGGATGTCCCGGGACCCCGC
>JASHVI010000263.1 GCA_030039525.1 Thermoplasmata archaeon | reverse complement strand
GACGCCTCGGGGGGAGCGGCGCTCACCCTGGTTTCCTTCAACGTCACCCCCCGGCTCTCCCGGCCCGGCGAGCGGGTGGAGTTCGCCGCGTCGGTCTCCGGCGGGGCGCCACCGTACCGGTACGACTACTTCGGACTCCCGAGGAACTGCCCGTCGGTCTCCGCGCCGAACCTCACCTGCGCCCCCACCGCACGGGGCGTGTACGTCGTCGAGGTCACGGTCTCCGACTCCACCGACGCGGCGGTCATGGGGTTCGCGACGCTGCACGTGACCGGCGGCTTCGTGGGGCCGCTCGGACTTTCCCTCGTCGCGCTGTCGTTGATCGCGCTGGGTCTCACGATCGTGGGCGTGATCGCGGCCGTCGGGATCCTGTTCTGGTATCGCCGGCGGGCGGCTCGCCGGAGCCGGGAGGAGCCACCGGGCGAGATCTTCCGTCCTCCGCCCGGCGCAGAGTGAGCTCCCACGAGGCGCTTCGGAAGGGCTCCGCGACGAGGCCCTCGCGCCGCCCTGCCTCGCCCCGCGGCGTGCGCTCCGCGGGGGACCCGCTCGGCCCCGGGGGTCGCGACCCGCCGCGTCGCGGGAGCTGCCGCCGACCCGGCAGCGTCGCCTTGATATCTGGGCGGGGAAGTTGCCGCCCAGGAGCCCGGCGCCGACCGGGCCCAGGTGCTAGACGTGGCCGGACTTTCGATCGTGGCGACCCTCCTGATGGTCCTGGCGTCGACCGGTGGGTCGGCCGCGTGGTCTCACACCGTGCCAGCACCGTACACCGGGCAGTCGAACGTCGGCGCCTCGTACCCGAGCTATTCGAACTACACGCTTTCCGGTCCGGCATTCAACTTCACCACGGGGGTCGGCTCGTTCAACGAGTCGGCCTGGGGAACGGCGACGAACCTGGGAACCGGCGCGGTGAGCCGGGGCCACTTGAAGACCAGCGCGCTCGAGTTCGGACCGTTCTTCACCGACTACCTGTGGATCGACTTCCCGTTCCTGAACCACTCCGGCACGCGGCTTCTGCACAGCGTCAACATCACGATCGACTATGCGATGACGGCCAACTACTCCTTCGCCCCCGGCGCGTGCCCCTGGGTGGCCACCACGAAGAAGACGAACGAGTGCTCCGCCGGTGCCGATGCCGGCGCGTTCATCCTGCCGGACACGCTGGACTTCGCCCACGCCCGCAAGGGGTTCACGGCGTACGTCTCCTGCACGAGCGGATGCACGCGTTCCGACATCCTGAATCTCTCCGTCGGCGCGGGGTTCGAGGAGAAGAACACCTCCAAGGGCTCGAAGTACACCGGCTCGAAGGGGGCGAGCTCGGGTTCCCTGAACGTCTCCGGATCGCTCACGTACGAGTTCCTGCTCAGCCGTCCGGAGGCTCGATCCGGGATCCTTTCCCTCTCGTTTGAGGAGCAACTCGGCGCCTTCGTCGAGTTCACCGCGAAGGACGGAGCGGGCGGACTGCACGGCGCCTCGGGATACGCCGCCATGAGCTTCTCGATCCCTTCGGTCCACATCGTCGAGTCATGATCCGGCCCGCGCGGGCCCCCCCGGGGCCGTAGAGCCTGCGGCGGTCCGCGGATCGCTGCCCCCGCGAGGGCTCCCCGAGAAGATGGACTGGTCGGGGTCCGGGCCGGAACCGGCTCCGACCGTAGGAAGGGGGGTTCCGGGAGGGCCGTGGGTCGACCGTGGTTGGAACTACCGTGCGTTCTATCGTGTGAAACGGGTCTACAGGAAGGTCCTCAAGAACGGTCCCCGGTCGACCCTCGATCGGGATTGACGTGCGTCGTATCCGCGCCCAGAGGCCCGTGAGAGAGCCGCTCTTGCGTCGGTTTCCGCCCCGAAGGCGTGGCTCCTCCTCCTTGTGGGTCCCGGGGCGGCTCCCCCCACGGAGGAGGTCCCCAACTCGGCTCCCGACGCTCCCACCCTACCCAGGTTCCGCATCGACGGCGAGAGCTCATCCGACGAGCCTTCGCAGTTGCTCGTACAGCGGGAGTACGTGTTCGTACTTCGCATCGGCCCGGATGTACTCCCAGTCGAGGGCGGTCTTGTACCGGTGGGCCAGCAGCACCGCTTCCTGGAACAGCTCGGTGGAGTGCTCGGCGCCGGCTCGCATCAGGCGGCGGGTGATGAGGTCTTCCGGGGGTCCGAGACTGACGCTCCCATAGGGAGTGCGCATCGTCTGGAGCGGGAGGTCCGACTTCATGCGGGCCCCGACCAGGTCCACGAGACCCGGCACCTTCTTGAACCAATACGTCCGACTCGACCGACCCCTCTCGGGATGGAACCCCCACCGGCGGAGGACCGCCTCAAGCTTCTCCCGATCGCCGACGACGTCAATGTCCTGGGAGACGTACTCGCCCTCGGTGTAGACCTCGATGGCGGAGCCGCCCACGAGAATGACGGGGACCCCCGCCTCCTCTGCTAGGAGCGCCCCAAACCATGCGACTCGTTGGTCAGGGGACCTGGCCTTCCGGAGGATGGAGTCGAACGCTCGTTCATCCATGGGTCACGCTAGGTTTCATCCCGTGGCGAACGAGCAGTTCGTCCTTCTCCCGCCTTCGAGCAACGTCGTATCGGATGGTCTTCGGGCCGATCCCACGCCAGTCCGGTGGCGGGAGGTTCTTCAGTTGGGACAGGAGCCGTCGGTCCTCGGCGTCCCGCCGGCGCTTGCCTCGGAACCAGTCACCGCTATCGACGATTCGGACACGCTTCCGAAGCAGGGCCGCCACGTCCTCATCCCGGATGGCCCAGCCCCGGCCGGTGTGGATGACGAGGTTCGACTCGGCGAGTCGACGGAGCTCCGGGTACGCTTTGGAGATGGAGACCATCCCCGTCTTCGCCACCCGGTAACCGGTGAGCGGGTGCCGAGCGTTCGCTAGGACCGCCAAGAGGCGGACGCGAGTCTCGCTCCCAGCGAAGGCCGAGAGAGCTGCGTCGATCTCCATGTTCGGAGGAGGAGGTTCAACCGATATAACTACTCCCCTAATAGGGGAGTATCACTGAGCTCCACAGATGGGCTCGACGCGTCCTACGTCGCGCCGCGAGACAAGGACCACGACGCGGCAGATCGAACGCCCCACGGCGCCAATGCAACGGGAGTCCGATGCTCCTCGGTGGCGGGAGGGACCCGCACGCCCAGCGGCGTACGGTCTGCGGCTCACCCCGAACTTCAGGAAGGCCATCACGAACCCTGAGGCCGTCAGGAACGAATCGGGCCGGAACGGGACGGAAAGGGGCGTGGACAGGACCCTCAAAGGATCGCCCACCGACACGCGGAGAGTCGACCCGATCTGCGGGACCGCATGGATTCCGGAATTCACGGGCGACACGAGGATGAGAAGGGTCCGATACCCCAGCGCACTCCCCCTGTCACCCTCTTCCCGAACGGTTGGAGCGAAGGGCCGGTGAGCCCGGCTCGAAGTGAGTCGGAGCCGAAAGGGAGCCCCACGGCGGAGAGGAACGCCGGTAGTTGCGAGTGGACTGGTCGGGTGTTGAACCTCTAAGGGTTCAGATCAACCGGTCAGTACGTCGCCTTCGGCTCGGTGCGAGCATCCGTAGCCGACGTAGCGCACTGGTCGCATACCGGATAGAGATAGAGGCTTCTGCCGGTGGGGCCGCTCCCGCGGAGGTAGTGCTCGGCATTCGCCGGACCCCCCTGCCCGAAATGGGGCAGCCACTTGCCGCGGGAAGGCTGTCCGCAGTAGGAACACGGGTAGAACTTCGGCGGCACGAACGTGGGATTGTCGGCCCCGCGAAAAGTGTTCTCGGTTCTGGGGTCCGGGCTAGGAGGGGGGAAACCGGCGCCAGTGTCCTACGAATTTGCCACCTCCGAGGCCCGAGTCCGATCGCGGCGCTCGCCAGCGCGTCCGCGCGGGGGCCACCGAACCTCCGGTTCCGGTGGGAGCCGCGGGACGCATCGAACCCGAACGAGGACGAAGCGGGTCCGGGCCCGACCAACCGTCCCAGGGTGGCCGTGTGACGGGTCGCTCGACCGCTTTGCCTTGATATCCGAGCGGTTGTTCCCCGCGGAGGAGCATCGCTGACCTGACAAGACGGAGGAGCGTTAGATGGGTGCAACAGCCGTCACGGCGGTACTGCTAATGGCGATCGCTTCGATCCCGATCGCCCCTGCTTGGTCGACCACGGTATCGGCCCCGCTCACCGGATCTTTCACCCAGTGCGGTGGAGGAACGTACTACGGCGGATACTCTGCCACAGGCCCATCGTTCAACTTCACCACCGGGAGAGGGTCATACTCGGTCTCCGCCTCCGGAACTCCCGGAGGCACAAATGGATACGGTGGTCGCCACTACTACGCGGCGGACTTCGGAGAAGACCTGGAATACTGCATCGGCATCGAGGTTCCGTTCAAGAACCACTCGGGCACTCGCTCCTTGAACCAGATCACCGTGACCCTCGGCTACTCGGTCGCCGTCAACTACTCCTTCAATCCGGGGTATTGTCCCTGGGTGAGGTCGACCAATAAGTCGAACATCTGTGACGACGACGCCGAAGTGGGCGTTTGGTTCATGGGTCCGGGCCTTCGGTTTTACGGGGACGGATACGCAAGCAAGCACAGCCTTCCGCCGAGCTCGGTCTCCTGCACCCAAGGCTGTAATCGCGGCGGCACGTCGATGTGGCACGGCGTATGTGGTTACATGTACGAGACCAACAAGTCGAGCGGGGCTTCGTTCCGGAACAGCACCTGCGCGAACCCGACCAATTCGAACGTCCCCATCCCCCCGTACGGCCAGTTCAACAAGAGCGGGACGCTTGCCTACACGATCGACTTCTACCTGCGCCCGCTGAATAGATCGGCCGACGTGCTTCTCAGCTTTCTCGAGGAGTTCGCAGACGAGGTGCAGTACCAGTGGAAGATCGGCGCCGGCGGTATCGTGAACGCCTACGGCAGTGCGAGACTAGACTTCTCGATTCACTCGGTGAAGATCGTCGAGTCCTAGACGCGCCCCACGTTCACGCCTCTCGCGCGCGTCATCGACCAGGACTGTACAACCCGGCTCCCGGCCGGTTGCGCCCGCCCTCGATTCGGAGCAACCGACTTCCCGCCTTCTCGGGGACCGGCCTCGACCCTTGAGAGGATGGACTGGTCGGGATTCGAACCCGAGACCTCCGGTTTGCAAAACCGGCGATCTTCCGCTGATCTACCAGCCCGCCGGCCTCCATCGACCCCGGGGCCGTAAGGTTTCGCGCGCCGAGCGTGAACCCTCGGCCCTATATGCGGACCGGACCGGACGCGGACCGGTGACGCTGAGCGCCTTCTCGATCCTGGACTCCTACCCGGAGTTCGAGGACGGCGGGAGGGACCGGTACCGCGAGCTGCTCGACCTCGCCCCCCGGCTCGAGGGCGCCGGCTTCCGGGCCCTCTGGGTCGCGGAGCACCACTTCCACCCGGGGGGGGCCTGCCCGACGCCACCGGTGCTGCTCGCCGCCGCCGGGGAGCGGAGCCGCCTCCTGCGGTTCGGCGTGATGGTCAGCGTCCTGCCGTTCCACTCCTCGGTCGACGTCGCCGAGCAGTACGCGCTCCTCGATCGACTCCTCGAGGGCCGGCTCGACCTCGGGCTCGGCAGCGGCTACCTCCCGCAGGAGTTCGAGGGGTTCGGGATCGACCCGGCGACGAAGCGGGAGCGGTTCGACCGCGGCTTGGACGAGCTCCTGGCCCTCTGGCGGGGAGAGCCGGTCGCCGCCGGAGGCGCCCCGGTCCGGCTCAATGTCCTGCCGAGCCAGCGGCCGCACCCGCCGTACTGGATCGCCGCCCAGCGACGCGAGGCGGTGCCGTTCGTCGCGCGTCGGGGGGCGAACCTCGGGCTCGTGCCGTACGCGACCGTCTCCTCCCTCGAGGAGCTGCGCGGGGTCATCGGCGAGTACCGGTCGGCCCTGCCGGAGGGCCGGAACGGCCGGGTCTCCGCCGCCCTCCACCTCTACGCGGGACCGGAGCCGGAGAGGGCCCGCCACGCCCTCGAGCGGTTCCTGGAGACCCGCCGGTCGACCCAGAGCACCTTCTACCTCGAGAAGTCGCGGCGCGATCCCCACGCCGCCGGTGTCGCGGGGCTCGAGTCGAGCGGCCTCGCCATCCTCGACCGCCCCCGGGACGCCATCGCGCGGCTCGAGGAGTTCCGCGCGACGGGGGTCGACGAGGTCCTGGCGATCCTCGACTTCGGGGGTCTTCCGGCCCCTCTCGTCGGCGCCTCCGTGCAGGCCCTCGCCCCGGCGGCGGGGGCTCCCGAGGCAGTCTCGGGCCGACCCGGTCGGTAGGCGACCGGCCTAGCTGGAGCCGCCCGGCCCCGAGGGGAGGTCCGGGGGCGAGCCCGTTCCCCCTTCGGGCGGCGTCGTCGCGCCGGCCGGGGGGCTCGCGGGAGGAGTCGAGGTGAACGGCTTCGGGGGCTCGACGCGGCCGCCGCTGCTCCCGCCGCCGGTGCGCCGGCGGACCCAGAGGAGCCCGAGGATGAAGATCACGATCACCACGAGGAAGAGGAGGAGCCACCCGAGGGTGATGCCGCCCGTCCCGCCGAGCTCGTAGCCGAGGGCCGGCGGGTTGTTGTTGACGTTGATCGAGAGCTGCGTGAGGGAGAGGCATCCGTCCGAGATCCCGGTGCACTGGCCGTTCAGCGGGACGGCGACCACGCTCAGCGAGTCGATCCCGTTCGGGGTCCCCGACGGGATGGTGTAGGAGACGGTGCCCGTGGTGGCGACCGAGCTGTAGATCTCCGTGCCCGGGGCCTCGATGTCCT
>JASHVI010000262.1 GCA_030039525.1 Thermoplasmata archaeon | reverse complement strand
GGTCTTCGAGCAGTTCGCCGGCCGGGTCCCGAAGGAACGGCGAGCCCCGGATCCGAACTGGGCCCTCGTCCACAACCTCTCCGGCAGCGCCAACGTCCACTCCGTGATGGTCTACGGGGCCGAGGCGTCGTGAGCGGCGCCGCCGTCCGGCCCGGGGAGCGCTCCTCCGAGGAGGGAGGGACCCCGCCGCCCGAGCGACCCCCGTTCCTGCTCGACTTCTTCCCGCTCGAGGAGGCGAACGAGACCCGCCTCGCCCGGTTCTTCGAAGGACTCCGGGAGGGGCGCCTCCTCACCACGCGCTGCCTCAAGGACGGCTCGCTCGCCTGGCCCCCTCGGACCGTCTGCCCGAAGTGCCACGCGACGGCGCTCGAGTGGATCGACCTTCCGAGGTCGGGGAGGATCTACGCCTTCAGCGCGGTGCTCGCGGGGGCGCCGCTCGGGATGGAGGCCGACGTGCCGTTCGCCGTGGGCCTCGTCGATCTCGACGGGGCGCCGCTCCGGCTCTTCGGCCGGATCGTCGGAGCCCCCTGGGAGCGCCTCGCGATCGATCAGCCCGTCACGGTGGAGCCGTTCGACCTCCCGGACGGGCGGGTGTTCTACCGGTTCCGGGCCTCGTCGTAGCCGCTCGGATCAGCGGCGGCTGGTCGGTCCGACCTCGAGGGCCGGCCCACCGGGCGTCGTCTCGGGCGGACGCGCCGGGGCGGGGGCGGGCGCGTCGTAGATGAACCGCTCGCCGCGGGCCGCCGAGACCACAGCGCCGAGGGCGGTCACGCTGCCGGCGAAGAGGAAGGCGTCGGCCAGCGCGCTGTGGAAGGCCGAGGAGATGGCGTTCGCGAAGAAGTGCGGCGCGAGGAGCGTCGCGGAGGCGGAGGCCGGCAGCGGGACCCATCCCGGGACGTGGGCCGCTCCGAGCAGGAGCGACTGCATCGGGTTCTCGCCGAGGAAGGCCCCGAAGAGCGCCCCCGTGGGGTTGGAGGCGACGAGCGTGGTGAGGATGCCAGAGTCGGGGGGGCCGATCGACGCCGCGGAGAGCGAGTGGCTCACGGAACCACCGAGGCCGCTCGCGAGCCCGAGGATCACAATCGTGAAGAAGAGCGCCATGGAGAGCTGCTGGCCGGTGTTCTGCAGGGTCGCCAGCATCCCCGAGGCGACGCCCCGGTTCTGCGGCGGGACCGAGTTCATCACCGAGGCGGCGTTCGGGGCCGCGAACATCCCCATCCCGCAGCCCTGGACGTAGAGCAGGATCCCCATCTGCCAGTACTGGAAGTCGAGCGGCAGCAGGGCGAGCAGGAAGAACGTGAGCGAGGCGATCGCGAGCCCGGTCGTCGCGAGAAGCCTCGGCCCGTGCCGGTCGGAGAGCCAGCCGCTCACGGGGCCGGCGGTGAGGAAACCGGCGATCATCGGCATCATGAGGACCCCGGCCCAGAGCGGGGTCTCGGCGAAGGAGTAGCCGTGCAGGGGGAGCCAGATCCCCTGGAACCAGACGACGAGCAGGAGCATCATCCCGCCCCGCGCGATCGAGCCGAGGAACGAGGAGAGGTTCCCGGCGGCGAAGGCGCGGTTCTTGAAGAGGCCCAGGCGGAACATCGGGTCCGGCACCCGGGACTCGATGAGGAAGAACAGGGCAAGGAGGGCGAAGCCCGCGAGGACGCCCCCGTCGACCCAGGGGCTCCCCCAGCCCGTCGGGGCCCCGCCGTACGGCAGCAACCCGTAGGTCACCGAGACCAGGAGCGTCGTGAGACCGGCGGCGAAGGTGAGGTTCCCGAGGTAGTCGATCCTCTGGTGGGCGCTGCGGACGGAGATCTCCCGAAGGCGGGCGTAGGCCCAGATCGTGCCGACGACGCCGACGGGGACGCTGACGAGGAAGATGAGGCGCCACGTCGGGAGGACGAAGGGGCCGATCGGGAGGTTCGGGATCGACGCGAGGATCCCCCCGGCGACGAGGCCGACCAGCGCGCCGCCGATGAAGGCGATCTGGTTGATCCCCATCGCCTTGCCGCGCTCCGCCGCCGGGAAGGCGTCGGTCAGTAGCGCGGCGGAGTTGGCCGTCAGGAACGAGGCGCCGACGGCCTGGATGAGCCGGAACCCCACGAGGGCCCAGGCGCCGGTCGCGCCGCCGTACGGCTCGACGAACAGGAGGATCGAGCCGCCCGAGAAGATCGCGAAGCCGAGATTGTACATCCGGACCCGACCCCACATGTCGGAGAGACGGCCGACGGTGACGAGCAGGGTCGCCGTCACGACCCCGTAGCCGAGCAGGAGCCAGAGCAGGATCGGGAAGCTCGACGGGAGGAACGGGTCGACCCCGATCCCCTTGAAGATCACCGGGAGCGAGATCAGGACGATCGTCCCGTCGATCGAGGCGAGCAGCGCCCCGAGGGTGGTGTTCGTGAGGACGATCCACTTGTAGGCGACCACAGAGGGCGGCTCCGATGCGCGCGCGCGGTGTGACGAGGTCGCGGGGCGCTTTCAACTTGGCGCCGATGCGGCACGGGGCCGGACGACCGGGGCCCCGATCGGTGCGATGTCGTAGCGCGCTCCGGCGTATCGTACCCTCCGGCACGCGAGACTTCAAACCTCCGCGCGACGCTTCGGGGTCATGAGCGCGCTCTCCCCGCTCTCCGCGAGTCCCGACGTCGCCGGCACGCTGCAGAGGATCGAGCAGAACACGTCGAACCTGCTCTACTTCGTGAAGATCCTGGTCGTCGTCAACATCATCGGTGTGCTGATCCTCGTGGCGTTGTTCATCTGAGCCCTGGCTCGTCGTCCCGGGCGTTCCGCTCGGGGATCCGCATCCGCCCGGTCCGCCGGGCCCGAGTGCGCCGCGGGGCCCGACGGTTTCGCCGACAGGGTTATACAACATGAGCGACCAAGCCATCGGCGTCGCCCGCTCGGGCGTTCACTTACCGACTCCCGTTGCACCGCATCGCTTCGGACCGGCCGGACTCTGCCGAACGCGCCCTCGCCCCAGTCGTGTCGGCGGGAGCGCTCTCCGTCGCGGACGCGCCGGTCGATCGAGCTCGCTCGTGCGCCTCCCGGCGGATCGGGCCGGCCCGAGACCGCGGGCCGGCGCGCCGGCGACTCGGGGCCCCGCCCCGGGCCCCTCGAGGAGTACGCTGGACGGTCGCGCTGCTCCTGGTGGTCACCGTCGCGCTCCTTCCGAACCCCGGCGCGGGAGCTCCCGCGACGCCGTCGGCCACCGCCAGCTCCTCGGCCCCCGTCTCGACGCTCTCCGGCACCCTGCAGATCGGACCGCTCGTCGCGCACCCGTATGACGGGTTCTGGTCCGTCGTTCTCACGGGAACGAGGCTCGCGAACTCGACCCTCGCGGCCGAGCTGAATCAGACGCCGTTCGTCCTCCTGCGGTACGGCGGCGAGATCGACGCGACGAACGCCTCGAACGGCTGCACGTACTCCGACTCCGGCGTCTGCGGCCGGGAGGACGTGAACTATACCGAGTTCAAGATCCTCTGCGGCTGGATCCACTGCCTCTCGGTCCTCGGGGTCCCGGGAGAACCGGACAACCCGGGGCTCGCGGCGGACACGGTCCGGTACGTCGAACAGACGGTCGGGTACACGCCCACGTTCTGGTCGATCGGCAACGAACCGGAGAGCTGGACGCACTGGGGGATCCCCTTCACGAGCTGGCGTCCGACGGACCACTCGACCCCGGATGCCGCCGAGTACGGGCTCGAGGTCGAGCGGCTCAGCAAGGCGATGCTCTCGGTCGACCCGCACGCGCGGATCATCGGGGACCAGGACGCGCAGGAGGCTCCGACGCTCGGGTTCCTGAAGGACATCGCCCTCGACGCGAACGACGAGGTCGGGGCGGTCGCGTTCCACTCGTACCCCGGTCGGTACGGTTCGGCCCATCCGACGGTCGCCCAGTTCCTCTCGAAGTTCAACGTGACCCGGACGAACTACTATCTCTCGATCGACCGCGCGGCGTACGACCTCGCGTGCACCTGCGCGAAGCCCGTGATGGTCGGCGAGTTCAGCGGGGGGTTCGGCCAGACCGGGGACCGTCTCGCCCCCTTCGTCTCCGGCTATCCGGAGGTGCCGATGACCGCGGCGGTGGCGGCGCAGCTCCTGACGGCGAACGCGTCGGTCTTCACGTACTTCGCGTTCTGGGGCGGCCAGCCGTACGATCTCGTCGATCAATACACCGGCGCGACGGACCCGACCTACGCGCTCTACGCCAGGATCCTCCACTACCTGCCGATGGGCGGGACCCACGTGGCCACGGTCGTCACGTCGCTTCCGGGGGTCTACGCGGTGCAGGAGAACGACAACGCGAGCGGCGCCGGTCTGCTGCTGGTGAACACGAACACCACCACCGCGTTGAACCTCTCGCTGTCGGGGTGGTTCGGCGGCGGGGCGGGGGCGGTCCTGTCCGACTCGCCGGTGCGCGGCGTGCACAGTCACTACTTCGTCTCCGGGACGGCCCCGGCGACCATCCGGCTGCCTCCCGAGGGGGTGAAGCTCCTCCTGCGCGGGGCGGCGACCGACGGAGTGCCGGGTTCCGGGACAAGCCACTCCCCCCGGAGCGTTCGGCCGGGTGGGTCGATCCTCGAGCCGAACTCCACGAACGGACGAGAGAGCCCGCGAGACGGCGGGGCCGGCGCCGCCCCCCCGACCACCTTGGCGGCACCTGCCCTCGGGCTACGCCCGTCCAGACCGCGGGTTCGATAGGCCCTCGGGCGGACCTTCGGGAGCTTCGGAGAGGGCCCGGGTCCGGGTGCGCGCACGACTGCCTCGGTGAGGGAGCGGCGGGCCGGCAGCATCCGTCCCAGCGCGGCGATCGGCCCACGTCGGCACGCGGGCGGCGGGACGGTCCGCATAAATCTCGAGAGACGCTGGCCTCCGCGTGTCCTCCATCCGGCGCATGCCGCGAGCTGCCTCCCCCGCATCCTCGCGGGATCGGACCGCGAGGGGCCCGCGACCTACCGAGGGGCCGCTCATGTTCCACGAGCTCGCCCCGGTCTACGACGAGATCTACTCGACCAAGGACTACCGCGCGGAGGCCGGCCGACTGGAGGACCTGGTCCGCCGGTTCGGGCCCGCGCGACCCCGTAGCTGGCTCGACGTCGCGTGCGGCACGGGCCGTCACCTCGCGTTCCTCCGGCGACGCTTCGAAGTTGCCGGGGTCGACGCGAGCCCGGAGATGCTGCGCCTCGCCCGTCGGAGGTTGCCCGGGGTTCCGCTCGCGCTCGGCGACATGCGGTCGTTCCGGCTGGACCGTTCGTTCGACGTCGTGACCTGCCTTTTCTCGGCCATCGGACACCTCACGAGCGAAGCCGAGGTCGCCCGGACCTTCGCGAACTTCGCGCGGCACCTGAACCCCGGCGGGGTCGCGCTTGTCGAGCCCTGGATCGACCCGGCGGAGTACCGATCGGGGCATCTGCACCTCGTGACCCAGGCGACGGAGGGTCGGGTGATCGTTCGCCTGGCCTACTCGCGCCGCCGAGGGAACCGCTCGCTGGTGCGCTACGAGTACCTGGTGGGGGATCGGGGACGGGGCATCCGACACTGGGGCGAGACCGACGTCGGACTGCTCGTGCCGCGTCGGCGGCTGGTGGACCTGATGGGCCGGGCCGGACTCAAGGCCCGGCTGGTCACCAGGGGTCTGACTACGGCGCGCGGTCTCGTGGTCGGTCGAAAGCTCGACGCCAGGGCTCGCCCCGACCACCTCCCGTCGTGAGCCGTCGTCCGAGGGGACCGGCCCCACCCTTGCGGTCCGCGTGCGACGGGCGTCGGGGCAACGCGCTCGCCGGCCCCCGGGCCGGCCCCCTCGGCGCGCTCGGCGTCCCGGGCCCCGTACCGGCGTCCTCCCCCCGAGGGGCGGCGGAGATTCGTCCCGCACGCAGGCTCAATCGCCCGACGAGCGCAGCGGTCGGGCGACGGCTTCGAGTTCTGAACGCTCGCCGTCCGAATCCGACCGCCCACCACCGCGTCCGGTCCATCCCGTCGCGCAGGCCCCTCGGGACGTCGTGGAGGTGGAGGCGGGGAACCGACGGCGCGCCGACCCCGCCACTCGCGAGGAACCGGGTCTCTCCTAGGGAGCCCCTTCGGATCCGGACCGGTCGCGGGACGAATCCCCCCCATCGGGCCAGCGCGCCGAGCTCGTCGGGCTCGGTGTCGACCCGCTCGACCACCGGCCGCTGCGGAACGACCAGCGAGTGGCCGGGGCGGAGCGGGCCGAGGGTCAGGACGGCGATGGCGACGAGATGCTCCGCGACGATCGAGGCCGGGGCGCGGTGATCGCCGATCGGGCAGAAGACGCACTCGTTCCCGCTCGGTTCCGGCGGAGACCACCCATGCGAACCGACCCGATGTCGGGCCCTAGTGGATGCGTTCGATTCCCCGCACGAGATCGAAATCCGAGTCGAACGAAAGCACCTGCGGGTCGTTCGCGGAGACCATGGCCACGACGAGGAGGCAGTCGGAAGTGGACAAGCGCCCGTCGTACCGGGTGTGGTAGCTCATCGCCTCCGCGAACTCGGCCGCCCCGGTGTACACGATGTCGCAGGCGTCGAGGAACAGGTCGTAGGCTCGCCGCGCGCTCTTGCCGCCGCTCCGGGCTCCGACGAGCGTGATGGTCTCGCCCATGGCCACGTCGGTCACGTGGAGCCGGCCCGTGACGGAACCGGACAGACGAACCGCGGCTTCGTGCCACTGGTCCCGCCGATCGAGGATCCCGATGAAGTAGGAGGCGTCACCGAACGCCACGCGACCCCCGCTGAATGCGCCGCTTGTCGACCACGGCGTCGCCCCCGTGGGCGATGACGCCGATCATGTCCTTCAACGACTTCGGCCGTCGGCGGTGGACGACCACTTCGTCCTCGCGAACCTCCCAGGAGAGCACGTCTCCCTCCCGGATGTCCACCTCGATCCGGACGGCCTTCGGGACCACGGTGAGATGGCCCTTCGAGACCTTCGACTCTACCCGCACGCATTCCCTAGAGGCAGCCTACAATAAGTGTTTTTGTCCCTAGGGACGGGTGGTACTTGGGGAAGGAGACGCCCGTGCTGGGATTCGTGAGCCTTGGCCAACGAATACCGTAGCTGCCGTGCATCCTGGGGGGAGAACCCTCGATATCGGTCGGGGAGGTAGACCTCCAGCGCGAGTGGACGAAGACATGCGGGTCCGATCACTGCCGTCCCGCGATGGCGCCTCGCCCAAGCTCCCCATCGTGCGGCTCGCCCATTCGGGCCGAGCCCTCTTAGGGAAGGTTCCGCTCCGCTCGGATCGACCCGATCGGCCCGACTGGTTGCGGATGGAGGTTCTCGAGCGTCTCCACGTTCTCGAGGCCGCACGCGTTCGGAAGGGTTCCAGAGTGGTGGAGGTGGCCTCTGGGCCGCAGGCCATCACCACGATGCCCCTCGCCTACATGGTCGGACCCGCGGGCCGTGTCATTGCGGTTGAGCGGTCCCGTTGGGGAGAATTCTCGACGCTCTTGGACGAGGTCGGACTATCTCACCGGGTCCATGCCCTCCAGGGGGACGCAGAGCTACTGCCGCTCCGGAGTCGGGCGGTCGACCTGGCGGTCTGCGTACATGGAATCCGCTCTCTCGGGACAGACCGGAACGTGGTCCGTGTGCTCCGGGAGATGCTGCGAGTTTCCCCCCGAAGCTCCCTGGCTGAATCCCTTCCATCAGCCCGAACCCGCGCGCAACGGGCCCACCTGAGGATGTACGGCCTGAGGGCGCCGTCGTTCCGCTTGGCCTGGGGAAGGATCGACGATCGTCCGTATCGGCCGTTGCACCGGCTCGTTTCGTTGGTGAAGCGAGCTGGAGGTCACGTCGAAGAGGTTCGAACGATCGACATGCGACTTCCTCATACGTTGGCGGCCTTTCCCCGCAGCATTTTGGAGTCGGCGCCGCCTGGATCCCTTCGAGCCCGACTCCTCCACCGGTGGGACGAGGCGAACCTGGAACTCGAACAATTCGGAGAGGAGCACCCGCCTGCCGGGACGATCTCCGCGACTTCGAGGTGAGCCGACCCACCTGTCGGCCGTAGCTCAACCGACGGCTCCCCGCTCCTCCGGTATGCCCGGGGCCGCGGCATCGGAGGCGGGGCCTGGCCGGGCAGCTTTCCGGAGCCGCCCAGCGAGGCTCTCGACTGCTTTATCATCGTCCCAATACATTCCCTCATGAGGAATCTACGTGCGAAAAAGAAAAGTGACTCGTCGCGACCTCCTCGCCTTGGCGAGGGCTAGGGTCGTCACAACGGAGGAAATCGCGAACCTGCTCAAGGTCTCACCGAGCAGGGCGGCCCGGCTCGCGTTCGACCTAAGACGGAGAGGGTTGCTGACAAGCGTCAAGCGAGGCGTCTACGCGAGCATTCCGCTCGACGTGGAGCCGGGTGGCTTCCGACCCGACCAGTTTCTAGCCGTACAGAAAGCCCTCGGCGAGGGTTACGCCTTCAGCCACTTCAGCGCCCTCGCCCTCCTGGGTGGAGAGCGCCATGTGCGACGCAGCCTACAGGTGGTCGCCCGAGGCGTTCGTCCCCGGAGGCGAACGGTCGGAGAAATCGCTGTGCATGTGCGGAGGATCCCGACCGAGGAATGGAACTCGGACACGTCGCTTGTGCGACGGGGCGGATCGATCGTACGAGTGACGACGCCCGAGCGTACCCTCGTCGACTTGGCGGCCCTACCGGCGGCCCAACAGGACTATGCAGAGGAAGTGGCGGCCTACCGGTATCTCCTCCCGAAGTCGGACCCGAGCACGCTCGCAAGAGAACTGGCAGCGGTGCGCCGCCGAAAGACTCTGGCCCGCGCCGGCCACCTGCTCAGGGCGAGCGGGGTCACGACGGGCGAACTCGCGAGGTTACTCACAGTCCTGCGGAACCGGGTCGCACAGACCGGACCGTCGTACTTCGGGACGGATCCGAAGGCACCCGGGAATCGCTACGATCCCGAGTTCAAGTTGGTGTACCCCGGTGCGCCGTAGCATGGGGACCGTAGAGCCCGCCGAGCTGTCCGAAGCGCTCAGCGAGGGGTTCCAGCAGGGTACCGCAGAGAAGGTCTACCGCCTCCTGGGTATTCTGCGCGAGCTTCAGTCCCAGCGATCGACTCGTGGACGATTCACCCTCAAAGGGGGCACTGCGCTGAATGTGTTTCATTGGAGCGCGATTCCGAGGCTCAGCGTCGATATCGACCTGATGGCCACCGGATTCCCGTCCGCGTCGGCCGGAACTCGAAACCATGACGAAGTGGTCGAATCCGTTGTCCGTCTTACCTCGCGGCTGGATTACCGGGTGACCTCGGACCCATCGCCTGCGGCGTGCACCCTAACCTGCGAGTACCGGAACAGCCTCAGTTCCCCGGATCAGATTCAGATCGACCTCGACCTCCTGAACCGCCAGACCATCCTTCCCACGACGCGCCGACAAGGGCCAAGGCTGTTTCACGCGGAGGGACTCGAATTTCCGGTGGTCGCGGAGGCTGAACTTCTCGGACAGAAGCTGACGGCGGTCGCGTACCGGGCTGCTCCCCGCGACCTCTTCGATATGAATCGAATGTTGTCCGCAGGATGGCATCTGCTCCCGCGGGCTCGGGCCTGTTACCTTGCCTACTCCTTCCTCCAGGATCACGAGTGGTACCGACTTGCCTATCCGTCGAGGTTGGCCGTACCCTACCGGCCCAGTCGATTGAGTGACGTTCTTCGCGGAAACGAGGTGGCCCCTGACCTCGACTCCATTCGAAAGATGGCCAACGATTCGCTGCGCAGCACGACGCCGTCGTTCACTCGTGCCACGGGCCCGGAAGAAGCGTGCCGGCGGAGGCTACTGACCGGTGACCTCACTGCGTTCGCAGACCTCGTGGGTGAGCCGGACCCCGATCGACGAGAGTTGCTCTCGCGACACCCGGGTCTCGCGTGGCGACTCCTACAGGCGGGGAATCGGGCCGAGTAGCCGGAAGGTCGTGGGAGGCGTTCGCTGGCTTCCCGGGAAGGGAACGCCCGTGCTGGGATTCGAACCCAGGTCTGAGGCTCCGCAGGCCTCTAGGATAATCCACTGCAGCAGGGCGGGGAGGTCCCGTCCCTGTAGCTACCCCACACGGGCGCCGGCTCGGCTCGCCGTGGCCCCCGGAGAAGCCGTCCGAGATAAGGGCTCCCGTACTCGCCGGCAGACGTTATAGACGGACGACGTGACGCGACGCTCGCCGGCCGGTCGGCGAGGGCGGCCTTGGAGTCCACGGGCCCCGACGATCCGTTGCGGACGCTGCGCGCCCTCCCGATGGGACGGGCCGTCGAGATCGTCGAGCCCGGAGGGCGCCGCTGGCGCGGCACGCTGGTCCCCTCCCACGAGATGTCGGGAGCTCGGATCGTTCAGCTGAAGCTCGAGTCCGGCTACAACGTCGGCCTCGCGATCTCTCCCGACTTTCGGGTCGAGCTCCTCTTGCCCGGCCCCGATCCGGAGGAGCCGAGGACGCGTGAGCCCGCCCCGGGGGCCTCGGCGACGCCGGTCGGCCCTCCCAAGGACTCGGTCGATCTCCTGACGACCGGAGGAACCATCGCCTCTCGGGTGGACTATCGGACCGGCGGCGTTCGACCGGTCCGCGACGAGCGGGAGATCTTGGCCTTCTATCCCGACCTCGCGAAGGGGGGAAAGGTCCGGATCGTCCCGGTCCTCGATCGCCTGTCGGAGGAGATCGTTCCGGCCGACTGGGAGCTCCTGGCGCACCGGGTCGCCGAGTCGTTCGCGGACGGGGCCCGAGGCGTGGTCATCGCGCACGGCACGGACACGCTCGGGTACACGGCGGCCGCGCTGAGCTTCCTGCTCGCGGACCTCCCCGGCCCGGTAGTGCTGGTGGGGGCCCAACGCTCCCCGGACCGGCCCTCCTCCGACGGCGTCTCCAACCTCTCGGCCGCCGTCCGGATCGCCCGCGAGACGGACCTGGGGGAGGTGGTCGTCGTCATGCACGCCGGGACCTCCGATGGCCGATTCGCGATCCACCGCGGGACGAAGGTCCGCAAGATGCACTCGAGCCGGCGCGATGCGTTCCGCAGCCGGAACACCGCCCCCATCGGCCACCTCGACGCGGGGGAGGTCCGCCTGGAGGAGCCGTACCGGCCGAGTTCCAAGGGTCCGACGCACGTCGAGGGGCGCCTGGACCCGCGCGGGGCGCTGGTCTGGTTCTACCCGGGGCTCGACCCGGACCGGGTCGCGGACCTCGTGCGGGATCTCCGCGGCGTGGTGCTCGCCGGCACCGGTCTCGGCCACGTGAGCTCCGCCCACCTCGGCTGGATCCGGCAGGCCGTCGCCCGCGGAGTGGTCGTCGCCATGACCACGCAGTGCCTCGAGGGAGAGGCCGACCCGTACGTGTACTCCACCGGGCGCGAGCTGCTGCGGAGCGGCGTCGTCTACCTCGGAGACATGCTCCCCGAGGTCGCGTACGTGAAGCTCCTCTGGGCGCTCGGCGCCTCCGAGGAGCCCTCGGAGGTCGCCCGCCGACTCCGGGAGGACCGCGCCGGGGAGGTCTCGGCCCGGCACCTCGTGAGGGAGCCGTGAAGGCCGGCCTGGAGATCCACCAGCAGCTCTCGACGGGCAAGCTGTTCTGCGCCTGCCCCGCGGAGCTCTCGGAAACGATCTCGGCCCGGGCCACGCGCCGGCTCCGCGCCACCGGCGGGGAGAACCACTCGGTGGACCGGGCGGCCGCGTTCCAGGCGTCCCGGGGCCTCGAGTTCCACTACGAGGCGACCCCGTCGAGCTGCCTCGTCGAGCTCGACGAGGAGCCGCCCCACGCGCTGAGCCCCGCGGCGCTCGACGTCGCGCTCACGGTCGCTCTCCTGCTGAACGCGCGTCCCGTCGACGAGATCGAGGTGATGCGCAAGATCGTCGTCGACGGCTCCGCGACCTCCGGGTTCCAGCGCACGGCGCTCGTCGCGACCGACGGGGCCTTCGAGGTCGACGGCCGGAGGATCTCGATCCTGTCGATCTGTCTCGAGGAGGATGCCGCCCGCAAGATCGGGGAGTCGGAGGGCTCGGTGACCTACCGGCTCGATCGGCTCGGGATCCCGCTCGTCGAGATCGCCACCGGGCCGGAGATCCGCTCCGGCGAGGAGGCCCGACGCGTCGCCGAGGAGCTCGGAGCGCTCCTCCGCTCCACCGGAGAGGTCCGACGAGGGATCG
>JASHVI010000261.1 GCA_030039525.1 Thermoplasmata archaeon | reverse complement strand
CGGAGATCCCGTACGAGGTCAACAAGACGAGCCTCCTCGAGATGATCGCCAACCTCGTCAAGTCGAAGCGGCTCGACGGGGTCACCGACCTACGGGACGAGTCGGACCGGAACGGGACCAGCGTCGTGCTCGAGCTGCGCCGCGACGTCGAGCCGGAGATCGTCCTCAACCGGCTCTACGAGCACACCCCGCTCGAGACCAGCTTCGGCGTGATCAACCTCTGCCTGATCGACGGCCGGCCGAGGGTCCTGCCGCTCCTCGAGCTCCTCCAGCTCCACCTCGACCACCGGCGCCAGATCCTCGAGCGGCGGGCCCGGTTCGACCTAAGGAAGGCCGAGGAGCGCCGGCACCTCCTCGAAGGGTTCCTCACCGCGATCGACCACATCGACGAGGTCGTCAAGATCATCCGGCGCTCCAAGGACGCCGCCGCGGCCGAGACCTCGCTCATGGGGAAGTTCCTGCTCTCCACGGAGCAGGCGAAGGCGATCCTCGACATGCGCCTCGCGCGCCTGACCGGCCTCGAGCGCGACGCCCTGCAGGCGGAGAAGGCCGAGAAGGAGGCGCTGATCCAGGAGCTGAAGCGCGTCCTCTCCGACCCGAAGGCGCTGGACGCGCTCATCGCGACGGAGCTCAAGGACCTCAAGGAGAAGTACGGCGACGCCCGCCGGACCCAGCTCGTCCCGGGCTTCACCGAGCGGACGCTCGAGGACCTGATCCCCGACGAGGAGGTCGTCGTCCTCACCACGCGGGACGGCTACATCAAGCGCCTCCCGCTCGACCAGTACCGCCGGCAGCGCCGGGGCGGCAAGGGCCTCGTCCAGATGGAGACGAAGGAGGAGGACTACGTCGTCCGGACCTTCGTCACCCGGACCCACGACAACGTCCTCTTCTTCACGACGCTTGGGCGGGTCTACCGATTGAAGGCCTACGAGCTCCCCGAGATGAGCCGCCACTCGAAGGGGAAGGCGCTGATCAACCTCCTCCCGCGCCTGAAGGACGGCGAGAAGGTCCAGACCCAGCTCCCCGTGCGGGACCTCGAGACGAACGGGAGCCTCTTCTTCGCCTCCCGTCGCGGGCTGGTGAAGCGGACCGGCCTCGACCAGTTCCAGAACATCCGCGTCAGCGGCATCCAGGCGGTCCTCCTCGAGGAGGGCGACGAGCTCGTCGACGTCGCGCTCGTCACCGACGAGCGGACCGAGATCGTCCTCGCGACGCACTCCGGCCAGCTCGTCCGCTTCCCGCTCTCCGAGGTCCGGTCGATGGGCCGGGCGACCTACGGCGTGATCGGCGTCCGGCTCTCCGAGGAGAAGGAGGACCGGGTCGTCGCGATGGCCCCGGCCCTCGCGCGCTACCCCTACCTCCTCACGCTCACCTCGACCGGCTTCGGCAAGCGGAGCCGCTTCGACGAGTACCGGCAGACCCGGCGCGGCGCGAAGGGCGTCCGGACGATCAAGACCGGCGGACGCAACGGGAGCGTCGTCGCGGTCCTACCGGTCGACGACGCCTCCGAGATCCTCGTCACCACCCAGACCGGGATGACGATCCGCATCGCCGTCTCCGGGATCCGGGCGCAGGGCCGGGACACGATGGGGGTCCGGATCATCCGCCTCGAGGAGAAGGACCAGGTCCGGGACGCGGTCGTCCTCGCGGGCGAGGTCGCCCCCGCCGACGCGACCCCGGCGCCCCCCTCGCCCCCTCCCGAGGCGGGCGAGCCGGCCCCGCCGCCCGCCGGCGAGGCGGAGGAGCCCGAGGAAGATGGTCCGCCGCCGTCCTAGGGGCAAGACCGTCCTGCTCTGCCCGCAGTGCCGGTCGGACCGGATCATCTTCGACGCGGCGCTGATCACCGGGCAGAAGTACCACTGCCTCGACTGCGACTACGTCGGCTCGCTCGTCCTCGAGCGCGATGTCGACACGCTCCCGCTCGACGACGACGAGTAACCCGCGGTCGCCTCGAGACCACGCGGGACCGACGCGGCTTTGCGCCGCCGGTCCTGGGGTCGCGGTGTGACGCGGGCCTGGACGTTCCGGTTCGACGGCCGCTCCTTGAAGCTCCCGCTGCGATCGCTCCGGCTGGTCTACCGGCTTCCTCGCCTTTCCGACATCCCGGCGTACGTCGAGCTCCTGAACGATCCGGTGGTCCAGCGGGGCACGCTCCGGATCCCCTCGCCGTATCGGGCCGCCGACGGCCGGGCGTTCCTGCGGCACGCCGACCAAAAGCGTCGGGAGGGCTCCTACCTCCCCCTGGCGATCGAGCGCCGCTCGGATGGCCGGCTCATCGGGGGCATCGGGCTGCACGATCTGACCTCCCGAGAGACGGCCGCCGAGGTCGGCTACTGGATCGGGGCCGGGTTCCGTCGACAGGGCTACGCGACCGAGGCCCTGGAGCGCATCGTGCGGGCCGCGTTCGGCCCGCTCGGGGTCCACCGGCTCCAGGCGCACGTGTTCGCGTGGAACCGCGCTTCGGTCGGGGTCCTTCGTCGGGTCGGATTCCAGCGGGAAGGGCTCGTCCGGGACGCGCACCAGAAGGACGGGCAGTGGGTGTCCGAGATCCAGTTCGCGCGGTTGTCGACGGACCCCCCCTCCCGGCGAACGCGGTCCCGCGAGTCTACCCACCGGTCGGGTACGGCCGACTAGGGCTCCTCGTCGGGGCCCTCGGGGGGAGGCTCCTCCCCCGGGCCCGATCGCAGGTGCGCCCGCAGCGCGTCGACCAGCCGAAGCGCGCGCACGGTCGGGGCCACGTCGTGGGTCCGGACGAGCTGGGCGCCCTCGCGCGCCGCGACGCAGGCCGCGGCGAGACCGGCCTCGAGGCGCTCGGAGACGAGCGCGGTGCCGACGGCCTTGCCGAGGA
>JASHVI010000260.1 GCA_030039525.1 Thermoplasmata archaeon | reverse complement strand
TCGATAGTGCCCATCCGTACGACGACCAGGCGAAGCCCGTCAACTACGACGAGATCTGGCGGTTCGCCTCAAGCGATCTGCCGCCGATCGTCCGTCGGCTGCGTGCGGTGAAGGTCCCGGACCCGGGGTGAATGCGTCCGAGGGGCCCGGGGCCGGCCCGAAACGACCGGACGGGGGACCTCTCTCCCACCGCACCGCGGTGGGGCTTCGAACTCTCGGTTCAAGGTCCGGCCGCGGCGTCCTCGTGCGGCCCCTCCCCTTGCGGAGGGCGGCCGCCGCTCCGGCGAGCGCTAACCGGTCCGGAGGAGCTCCTGCAGCACGGGGCCGTAGGTTCGCCGGACCGCCTCGGCGAGCTCGTCGACCTTGAGGAGCGTGAGACAGCACGGGGCGCCGTCTCGGTTCCACGCCGCGACCGCGAGCTTGTCGCCCGCGTGGATCCCGAACCGCTCGCGCGTCTCCTTCGGCAGGACCATCTGCCCCCGGCCGTCCACCCCGACCACCGCCGTCACCTCGCAGCGGCCCGCGGCCACCCCGCCGCAGCAGCCGGCCTGGCTCCCACAGCACTCCGGACCGCAACAGCCCCTCCCCCCGGCTCCCGGCGTCGCTCTCGCCCTCGCCTTCGGCATGGCGACCGCGGGAGGAGCCTCGGGGTACTTAGCGTACTCTGATTAATCTGATTAGTGTGATTCGTCTGATTTCAAGAGCGCCCCCCGGGCGCGGTAGCCCCGAAGCGCGCCCGAGCGCTTTCGGTGCGCCCGCCCGGCGGGCCGCCGGGCCGGGCCGCCGCCCCCGGTTCAGGGAGGGTTCCGGCGTCGGTCGAGGTCGGTGAGGATCTGGTCGAGCTGTTCGCGGGTGATCTCCCCCCGGGCGTACCGCTCCCGGGCGATCATCCGGGCCGGATCCCGGTGGGGGCCGTAGCCGCCTCCGGGCCCTCCTCCGTAGCGACGATACCGGTGCCGCTGGCTCCAGAACGCGACCCGCAGGACGAAGAAGGCGAGCCAGAGGATCAGCAACAGGAGCAGGAAGCCTCCGAAGAATCCCCAGAACGGGTGGGGAGCGACCCGGGAGCCGGAGGCGAGTCCGAGCTGCCAGAGGAAGAGTCCGACCCCGACCGCGACCAGCACGATCGACGCGACGAGGATCCCCCAGACCCAGGCGGGCCGGGGCGGCGGATACCGGTCCGCGGGACCCATCGAAGGGGAGCGGGAGCCGAGGCCCATTAACCTTCGCGCGCGCGAGCGCCGTCGATTCGCGACGGAAGAGGCCGGGCCGTCGGGGTCCCCGCCGTCGGCGGGCCGCGTCCGGGATTACGCTTAATTACGGCGCCCTTTTCGCCCGCCCCGCAGCGGGGTAGGGTAGTCAGGAAAGCGGCCGGCGCCGCCGGCCGTCCTGAAATCCCGACGGGCTCATAACCCGTAGATCCATGGTTCAAATCCATGCCCCGCTAGATCCACCGCGAGCGGACGCGCCCCGCGTTCGCGGCGTCGGATCCGGCGATCTCGGGTCGCGCGGGCGGAGTTCGAAGTTGGGATAAGTGGGGTCCCTCGCTGGCCGATCCCGTGAGACCGTACGTGCGCTCCGCCATCGTTCCCGTCGGGCGGGTGGGGCTCGCGTTCCTCTTCGTTCTCGTCGTGGCCGGTTCGGGGCTCGCCTCCGGCGCGATCGCACCCCGGCTCCCGAGCGCGGGCCTCCCGGGGAACGAGTCCGATCGGGGGGCCGCGCCCCCGAACGACCCTCTCCGGACGGCGCTCGGTGCGGCCCGCGAGCCGTCCGGACCCCGCGGGCCGCCGGCCGACCGGTTCGGACCGCGGGTTCGACCCGACGCGGCCCCCGCGGGGGTGCCCGTCGACGGGGCGATCGGTCCCGGCGTCCTCGGCACCGGCGACTTCCCGTACGGCGGCGCGTACGATCCGGTGAACCAGGAGCTGTACGTCGCGAACGAGGCCGGCGACAACGTGACCGTGCTGAACGCCACGACCGGCGCGCGCGTTGCGGACCTCAACTTCACGAGCGACCCGCTCACGGCGACCTACGTCCCCTCGGAGAACGAGGTCTACGTCAGCCTCGAGACCTCCCACGAGCTCGCCCTCGTCGACCCGTCGAACAACTCGGTCGTCTCGACCATCGACCTCGCGGGGGACCCGGAGTACACCGTCTACGACCCGGTCAACGGGGAGCTCTACCTCTCGGAGTGGTCGAGCCCCTCCGCCGCGCTCGGCGTCCAGGCGGTCGACACCGACGACGCGATCGCGGCCCCGGTGGTGCGCACCGGGTTCTCCGAGCCGCTCGACCTCACGGTCGACACCCAGAACGACACGATCTGGGTGATGGACCTGGGCGACGGTCACATCTCGATCCTCTCGGGGCTCAACGACACGGTCGTCCACTCGTTCACCCCCGGCCCGTTCCCCTCGGGCTCCGACCTGCAGGGCGGGATCGTCTACGCGCCGGTCGGGAACCAGGTCTTCGTCGACAACGACGGGAGCCCGGGGGTCGTCGACGTCTTCGACGCGTCGAACTACTCGCTCCTGCGCTCGGGGATCCCCGTCGGCGCGCACGCCTACGGTCAGTCGCTGACCTACGATCCCGCCAGCGAGTGCGTCTACGTCGGGAGCTACTTCGCCGGCTCCGTGACCGTGATCAGCGCCGTCAACGACTCGATCGCGGCGCCGACGCTCCTCCTGGCCGGCGAGCCGTGGGTCGGCATCTACGACTCCGGCACCGGCGCGCTGTTCTTCCTGCTCGCCTCGGGGAACGCGACCGCCTGGATCTTCGGGGGGGTCGCGGTGAACGCGACCGTCTCGGGACTGCCGAACGGTACGGCGTGGTCGATCACCCTCGACGGGGTCGCCCGCAACGGAACGGGGCCGGTCCTCCCCTTCGTCCTACCCGTCGGCCGCTTCGCCTACTCGGTCGGGAGCGAGCCCGGCTACGGGCTGCCCCCGTCGAACGGGACGGTCGTGGTGCCCGCGTCGCCGTTGGCCGCGGAAACGCTCCCGGTGCCGTTCGAGGTCGAGAACCTTGTGCGGTTCGACGAGAGCGGTCTGCCGAGCGGCTCCTCGTGGCGCGTCGATCTCGACGGTCAGTCGGAGGTGGCGGGAGCCGGGGCCCCGATCGACTTCGAGATGATCAACGGGTCCTCCTCGTACTCCGCGAGCACGACGGCCCCGGGGTACGAGTGGGCGCTGAGCGGGAGCCCGACGGTGGCGCTCCCGGTCGACGGGCCGACGACGGTCGCCGTCGGCTTCGTGCTCACCACGTACTCGGTGAGCTTCCTCGAGCAGGGCCTCCCGGTCGGCACGGAATGGGCCGTCGATCTGGCGGGGGCATGGCAGAACTCCTCGAACGCCTCGGACAGCTTCGAGGAGCCGAACGGAACCTACGCCTGGGCCATTCGATCGCCCGCGGGGTACTCGACGGACCCCCAGGGGACCGTCACCGTCCTCACCGCGAACCGGACGGTGAACGTCACCTTCGCCCCGGTGACCTACCTCCTCACCTTCGAGGAGACCGGCCTACCCGTCGACACCGACTGGGCGGTGACCCTCGATGGCCAACTGGAGAACGGGAGCTCCTCGCGCCTGGCCTTCGCGGAGCCGAACGGGACCTATCCGTACACCGTGGGGCCGGTGGCCCGGTACGCGCCGGCCCAATCCTCCGGCTCCGCGACCGTCCTGGGGTCGCCGACGACCGTCACGATCGCCTTCGTCGCGACGTTCGTGTCCCCCCTCCCGGGCTCGCAGGCCTCCCCGACGGTCCTCGGCCTGCCGGCCGCCGCGGGATACGCGGTGATCGGCGTCGCGGCCGGGGGAGCGGCGGTCGCCCTCGTCGTCGTGCTGCTTCGCCGCCGGGGCCCGGGCGGGACCGGCTGAAG
>JASHVI010000259.1 GCA_030039525.1 Thermoplasmata archaeon | reverse complement strand
CGCCGCCGCCCCCGGGCCCGCCGGGGGCGCTGGTGCCGTCCCGACCGCCCGACCCGCCGTTCCCGCCGCTCCCGTTCTGCCCGGAGCCGCCCTGTCCACCCCCGCCCCCGATTCCGCCGACGCCGCCGTTGCCCCCGACCCCCCCGAGCCCGCCCCAGCCACCATCGCCTCCGCCGGCGTAGTCGACCGAGAACGGGTCGTCGATGAGCTCAAGGGAGCCTCGATTGAAGATCGCCCCGCCTTTACCCGAGCCTCCGGCTCCGCCGCCGCCGCCGGCACCGCCCTTCCCTCCCCGGCCGCCCGCACCGCCGTTCCCGCCCCCGCCTCCGGCGCCGCCGGAGCTGCCGTAGGTTCCGGCGAGACCGTTGATCCCGTTCCCGCCGTTGCCCCCGCCGCCTCCGTTCCCTCCGGCGCCCCCGGACCCGCCCGTTCCGCCGACGGCGGAGTCCAAGAGGAAATCATCGTCGAAGAGCGCGACCGTGCCGGCATCGATCCGGATCGCTCCGCCCTGTCCCTCCTTCCCCGCCTTTCCGTCCTTACCGGGCTTCCCGGCCTTCCCCGAACGCCCGGGGGTCCCGCTGCTGCCCGGGGAGAACCCGGCCGCCCCGTTGACTCCGGCCTTACCGGAGGTGCCCGCCGACCCCGTCCCCCCGGCGTTCCCGGCGACGTGGGCGGACTCGAGGGTGAAGCCGCTGAGGTTCAGCGTCCCTCCGTCCACCAGGAAGAGCTGCGTGGTCCCCCCGCCGGAGAAGTCGACCGCGTACCCTCCGGAGGAGACGTTGACCGTGAGGCCGGAGCCGATGGTGATCGGCGCGGAGAACGTGATCGTGTAGCAGTTCGCCCCGTACACCACGGACCCGGAGGTCGAGACCGCTCCGGCGAGAGCCGACTCCGTGCAGTTCGTGAGGACGGTCGTCGCCGCGCGGATCGCCGGCGCTGGGCCCGTGACGCTCGCGGCGGTGGGCGGTGCGGCGGAGACCGGCCCCGGGACGACCGCCAGGAGCAGGAAGAGGGTCACGAGGGCGAGGAGCGTCGAGCGGACCAGAGTACCCCTTTCGTCGCGGAGCATGGCGGCGCCGGGAAGCCGCTTGGTCTACATGAGCGGCGCACGCGGTCGAGGCGGCGCCGGACCGAGGGGGGTTCGGCTCGGCGAGGATCCTCGGGGGTGGCTGCGGCGGAGGCGGGTCCGGCGGATGGGACTGGCCAGATTTGAACTGGCGTTTCGGAGTCCCGAACCCCGAAGGATGGACCAAGCTACCCCACAGTCCCAAGTGCGGGCGGTCGCCCACCAGCGACGCTCTATGAATACGTAGCGGGCACCGGCCCGCGCCGGTGCCGGCCGGGGCCCGGAGCGGGGTCCTTCGGGAGCCGGATCCCCACCGACAGGGTGTTGCCCGACCTCCCGGTTCCGCGTATGTAGCCCGGAACGGTCCCGGTACCGTGGAGCGAGCGCCGACGGCCCCGATCCCGGGCTTGGCTCCGCTCCCCCAGCTCGACTGGAGCCTTCCGGACCTCAAGGACGATCCGACGATGTGCGTCCGCTGCCGCTCCGCGCAGCTGCTCTGCGGAAAGCCGGTCTGCCCGATCCTGATCCGATACCGGGCCTACTCGAACGCGCTCCCGAAGCTCGGGAGTCGGGATCTTGATGGGTCCTCGCCCCCCGGCCTATTCATCGGACGGTTCGGGTACCCGAAGGTCGCCGTCGGGCCGCTCGTCACCGCGGCCCATGGCGACACGCTCCTCTACGACACGCCGGAGGAGTGGGTCGGCCGGCCGGTCGACGAGCTCGTGGGATTCCGCACCTCGCTCGTCCGCGGGACCGAGCGGATCCGGGTCACCGACGCGGAGAAGCCGATCCGACTCGTCGACGATCTGCAGACCCTCGCCCGCGCGGAGGGCTCGGTCGAGGTGGAGGCCCAGTTCCGCCGCCCCCCGCGCGGCCACCTCCTCCTCTCCGACACCAGCCCGCCCTTCGGGCCCTCCGCCCCGATCGACCGGGTGCGGCTCGACGTCCGACGGGTCGACGCGCGCGTCGACCGGCTCTACCGGGACACCGACGCCGACGCCCGGATCGCCGTCCAGGAGCTCTACGGGCGCGGGGTCCGGGTGAGCCGGATCCAGCGGGCCTTCAGCGCCGGTACGCTGGGCCGGAGGGGCCGGCGGCGGTTCGTCCCGACGCGCTGGAGCATCACCGCCGTCGACGACCTCCTCGGAAAGAGCCTGCGTGAGCGGATCGACGACCTTCCCGAGCTCGACGAGATCCGGCTCTACCGGTACCTCGCGCTCGACAACCGGTGGTTCATCGCCCTCCTGCCGGGCCCCTTCCGCTACGAGTCGATCGAGGCCTGGTACCCGCACACGCTCTGGAACCCCTCCGACCGCCAGGTCGTGATGCTCGGCGACCACGAGGGCCCCCGGGGACGGACCACCTACGCCTCGATGGGCGGCTGCTACTACGCCGCCCGCCTGGCGGTCGAGGAGGCGATGCTGAGGGACCGCCGGAGGGGCGGGGCCCTCGTCTTCCGAGAGGTCCATCCCGGGGAGATCCTCCCCCTCGGGGTATGGAACGTTCGCGAGCACGTCCGGGCGGCGCTTCAGCGGCCGCCGGAGCATCCCGAGAGCCTCGAGGACCTGCTCCGACGGATGGACGAGAGCTTCGCGATCCCGCGGGAGCGCTGGCTCTCGCACAGCGCCCTCCTGCACGCCGAGCGGACGCAGCGGCGACTGGAGCAGTACGCTTCGTAGGCCCGTCGGGGCCGGTCACTACGAGACCGGCGCGCCGCACCGACCGCAGAACGTGTCGGCCGGCGTCAGGGGAGCCTGGCAGCGCGCGCAGGTCGAGGGGCGGCCCATCGGGCCCCCACATCCGCGGCAGAAGCCATCGCCCGGCGTCGCGACGCGCCCGCAGGTCGGGCACCGAGCGGTTCCCCCGTTCGTATCCTCCGCGGGAGCCGGGGCCGCCCCGCCAGCCTTCACCGGGGCCGGCGGAAGGGTCTCCAGGGCGGAGCCGAGCTGCCGCCGGCCCCGGAGCGCGAGCCGGAGCGCCTCGGTGTAGTCCCCTTTCGCGTACGCGGCCTGGGCGCCGGCGCGCAGCTTCTCGGCCTCCGCGAACGGGCCGCTCGTGCTCGCGGCGGCGCCCCGGCGGGCGATCTCCTCGACGAGGAGCGTCATCTGGAAATGCGCCTCCATCCGGTTCTTGGGGGGACGCGGCATCTCGGCGGGCTCGGCCTCGGGTCGGACCCCCAGGGGCCCGGCGGGTGCGCCCGATGGCCCCGCGGGAGGCGCCGCCGAGAATCCGGGGGTCGCGGGGGGGCTCCTCGGCGCGGTCGCCCCGGGAGGCGGGGCCCAGGGAACGGCGCCCCCGTTGCGGAGGTCGCGCAGGACGCGCTGGGCCTCCAGCGCGGAGCGCACGGAGTCGACGTTGCGGCGGCGCGCGAGCTCGCGCTCGGCCTGATCGAGGAGCGCGGTGGCCCGGCTCACGTCGTACCCCTCCCTCGAGAGCCGCTCGGCCTGGGAGCGTCCGAAGGCGATCTGGTTGTGCGCCCGGTCGTCCGCGAACGTCGGGGAGTCCGAGAGCTCGCCCTTGATCTGGTTGCGCCGGGCGCGGAGCTTGAGGATGGCGTAGATCCCGAGCGAGACCCCGAAGGCGCCCGCGAGGACCGCGACCGCCACGAGTTCCCAGCCGGTGGAGGTGACCATGTCGCGGCCGGCCCGAGGGCCGGTTCGACGTTCCGGAGGCGTGGCGTGGGTATTTAGAACCCGACCTCGAGAGTCAGTTCGGAACGCGGCGACCGAGAAGGCAGCAGGAGCGGGCGCCGTCGATGCGGACCTGGACGCGACGCGGACCCCGGAACGGTTCCGGCAGTACCACGGGCAGGTAGTTGTCGAGGCGGGCCACCGACTCGCCCGACGAGCCGGCCTCGACGATCCCGGCGGGCTCCTCGCGTCCGATCCAGCGCTCGAGGCGAGCGCGGGCCACGGCCATCCGTCGCGCGCTGACCGCGCGCGACCGCCGTTTCACGGTCCCCGTCGGGAGCGGCGGGAGAAGGGCCGCGGGGGTCATCGGCCTCGGCGAGAACCGAGTGACGTTGACGACCTCGGGAGAGAGCTCGTCGACCAACTCGAGCGTCTCGGAGAACTCGGCCTCGGTCTCGCCGGGGAATCCGACGATCACGTCCGTCGAGAGCATCAGGTCCGGCATTGCCCGGCGGGCCTCGGCAACCCGGGATCGCACCGCCGCCGCATCGTACCCCCGCCGCATCGCGTGGAGGACCCGATCGGAGCCGCTCTGCATCGGTAGGTGGAGGAACCGGTACACCGGGCCCTCGGCCATCGCCGGCCAGAGCCGTTCGGCGATGGGGCCGAGGCTCTGCGGGCTCATCATCCCGACGCGGAGTCGGAACGTGCCCGGGACGCCTGCGAGCGCGTCGAGCAGCTCCGGGAGTCGCTCCGGCCCGGCACCGTCGCTCCCCCAGCACGAGGTGTCGAGTGAGGTGAGCCGGACCTCCGCGGCTCCCGCAGCCACGAAGCCCCGGACCTCTTCGACGATGCGGTCCTTCGAACGACTCTCGAGCCGACCCCGGGCGAGGCGGCTGTAGCAGTAGGTGCAATGGCTGGTGCACCCCTGGGCGAGGACGACCTCGGCGACGGCCGGGCCCGGGGTGGCGGGCAGCGGCTCCGTCGGAGCGGCCGGGTTCCGGTCGCTCGATCCGGACCATCCGTCGAGGATCGTCGGCAGCTCCGACTGGGAGCGGATCGGCAGGAAGCGCGTGCGCTCGAGGCCCGGACCGACGAAGAGCCCGGTCCGGAGGGGGACGAGGCACCCGGTGACGACCACGCGGGGCACGCGCCGGGAGAGCTCCTGCCAGCGCCGGACCATCCGGGCCTCGGTCGAGCCGATCACCCCGCACGTGACGAGAACGCCCGCATCGGCCGCCTCGGGTCCGGCGACGAGCGAGTGGCCCGCGTCGTGGATCGCCCGGGAGAGCGCGTGGGCCTCCCCCTGGTTCTGGGAGCATCCGTAGGCGTCGACGAAGACTCGCATCGGAGGGAAGTGGACGAGTTGAGTCGCGGCTCCCCATAGACCTCGCGGAGGTCCCCGACCGACCTCCCCGGACACGGCCGGCGCGGGAGCGTGCGCTCCGGGCGGTCGGTTATCTACCGCCCCGTGCTCGTCGCGTCATGCCGGAGCCGGAGCGGAAGGCCGAGGGAGCGTCGGCCGACCCGGGGCGGGTCGAGCACCTCGAGTACGCCTCGCGGGACCCCGTCGCCACCCGCAAGTTCCTCGAGAAGGTCTTCCGGTGGAGGTTCACCGCGCTCGACGAGGGCGCCTACGCCCTGCACGGCGAGCGGGAGGGGGCCGACGGCACCACCGTCGGGATCCGGGGCCTGCGCGGGGAGGAGCCGCCCTGCTCCGTCGGGTTCGTCACGGTCGCCGACCTCGACGCGGCGCTCCGCGCCGCCGAGGGGGCCGGGGGGAGGATCCTCGTGCCGAAGACCGAGGTCCCCGGGCTCGGCTGGTCGGCGATCTGCCTCGCCCCGGGCGAGGTCGTCCAGGGGATCTTCCAGCCGAAGTAGCGCCGCCGGCCGGGCCCGGACCGGGCTCAGAAAACGGTCAGCTTGTCGGTGAGGAGCTTCTGGGGGATCGACGGGATCTGGTCGAACCAGCGCTGCGCCACCGCGGCGGCCGTCGGCTTCACCTCGGTGATCTTGACGCCGTTCGACGGCAGGAGCTGGATGCTCGCGACCTGCGGCTGGTCGACGGGCTTGCCGATCTGGGAGAGGATCCGCACGTGGACCTCGCGGACGTTCCCGCCGGTCTCCTTCACGATGTCCTGGGCGATCAGCCCGGCGAGGATGTTGTAGATCTTCCCGACGTGGTTGACCGGGTTCTTCCCGGCGGAGGCCTCGAGGCTCATCGGTCGGCACGGGGTGATGAGCCCGTTCGCGCGGTTGCCCCGCCCGACGGAGCCGTCGTCCCCGGCCTCCATGGAGAGGCCGGTGACCGTGAGGTAGAAGCGCCCGAGCTCCGGGTCGTCGGCGGTGTTGACGTCGATCGAGACGTCGCGGTGGGTGAGCTTCGAGGCGACGCCGGCGAGCTGGTCGTGGATCTCCTCGCAGACGTTCTGGTACTCGGTCGGGTCCCGGACCTCGGAGTCGACGAGGGCCGCCGCGACGGTGAGGCGGATCGCGTCGCCGCTCCGGTACCCCATGACCTTCACGTCCTCCCCGAGCGCCGGGAGCCGCTTCTTCAGCTTCGTCGTGAGGAACCGCTCCGACTCGAGGACGAGCCGCTCGGTGTCGGAGTACGGCGCGAAGCCGACCCCGAAGGAGGTGTCGTTGGAGAGGACGGCCTTCTGGTCGAAGACGCCGCGGAGGTCGACCGAGCCCTGGCCGATCCGGCAGTCGAACTCGACGTGCTTCTCCGCGTCGAGGTGCGAGCAGATCGACTTCACGTAGGCCTTGGCGGCCTCGATCGCGGTCTGCCGGTACGGCAGCCGCTCCCCGTTGACCTCGGTGGTGGCCCGCCCGACGAGCAGGACGTAGATCGGCGCGGTGACCTTGCCGCCGCCGAACTTCGGCTCGGAGGCGCCGCCGACGACCTGGGTCTCGTCGGTGTTGTGGTGGAGGATCCGCCCGAACTCGTCGAGGTAGAGCCTCGAGAGGGCCCGGCTGACGCTCTCCGAGACCCCGTCGGCGATCGAGTCGGGGTGGCCCAAGCCCTTCCGCTCGACGAGCTCGACCTCTTGCTCCTCGATGTTCAGGGTCCGCAGCGGCTCCACCTGGATGTTCCGGGCCATCGGGTTCCCACTCGGGCTCGGCGGAGAAGGCCTAGCCCATAACCTTTCCGCGGTTTTTGCCGGCGGAGCGGCGCGCCGGTTTCACCGGCCGCAAATCGCTTTCACCATCTGGGCCCCGGCCGGTCCGAAGCCGAGCCGTCGGTAGTACTCCCGCGTCCCGACGGCGCTGCGGACGTATATCCGGCGGGCCCCCTCCGAGGCGGCGCGCTCCTCCGCGGCGCGGACGAGGGAGCGACCGAGCCCCCGGTGCTGGTAGCCCGCGGGTCCCCGCGGAGGCTCGCCGATCGCGACCTCGTTCCCCAGGACCTTCAGCTCCCGGATCACCGGCGCGTCGAGGCCGGGCCCGTCGCCGGAGGGGAAGCGGAGCCGCGCGTAGCCGGCGACGCTGTCCGTGCCGGGGTCCTCGTACGAGAGGAATCGCTCCCGGCCGCCCCCCGCCTCGTACTCGGTCTCGCAGAGCCGCAGCTCCCCCGCCTCCGGGGCGCCGGCCCGGCCGACCTCGCGGCACCGGAGGCACCGGCACCTCGCCCCCGACTCGGCGAGGCGCCGGTGGACCAGCTGGCGCAGGTTGGAGGCCCGGACGCCGTCCGCGAGGAGCCGGACCGGGATGTCCCGCTGGATCCGGTGGATCCGGACCCAGCCGGGGAGCCCGGCCTTCATCCGGGCGAGCAGCGCGACCGCGGTCTCGGTGTCGTAGGGGCGGTAGCGGCCGGCGCGCCAGTCCTCGTAGAGCCCGGTCCCCGGGAGGACGAGCGTCGGGTAGATCTTGAGGAAGTCCGGACGG
>JASHVI010000258.1 GCA_030039525.1 Thermoplasmata archaeon | reverse complement strand
GAGGTCCGGGATCGGGTGGGTGATGTCGTCGGCCGGCATCGTCAGGATCGGGAGCTGGGTGATCGACCCTTTCCGGCCGTGGATCTTGCCGGCCCGCTCGTACAACGTCGCGAGGTCGGTGTAGAGGTAGCCGGGGTACCCCCGCCGGCCGGGCACCTCCTCCCGCGCGCTCGCGATCTCCCGGAGCGCCTCGCAGTAGTTCGTCATGTCGGTGAGGACGACGAGGATGTGCATGTCGCGCTCGTAGGCGAGGAACTCGGCGGTGGTGAGCGCCATCCGCGGGGTGATGACCCGCTCCATCGACGGGTCGCTCGAGAGGTTGAGGAAGACGACGGTGCGCTCGAGGGCGCCGGTCGACTCGAACTCCTTCAGGAAGAAGTTCGCCTCCTCGCTCGTGATCCCCATCGCGGCGAAGACGACGGCGAAGTTCTCGGAGGCGTCGCGGAGCTTCGCCTGCCGGACGATCTGGGCCGCGATCTGGTTGTGCGGGAGCCCCGCGCCCGAGAAGATCGGGAGCTTCTGGCCCCGGACGAGGGTGTTCATCACGTCGATGTTCGTGAGGCCGGTCTGGATGAACTCCGAGGGCTCCTCCCGGCTGTACGGGTTCATCGCGTTCCCGACGATCTCGAGCTGCTGCTCGGAGACGATCCTCGGGCCGCCGTCGCGCGGCTCGCCGAGGCCGGTGAAGACGCGGCCGAGCATCTCGTCGGAGACGGGGAGCCGGGCGACCTCGCCGAGGAACTTCACCGAGGTCGCGGTGACGTTCATGCCCATCGTCGGGCCGAAGACCTGGACGATCGCGAGCCCCTTCCTCGAGTCGAGGACCTGCCCCTGGCGGCGCTCGCCGCTCGGGAGCGCGATCTCGACGATCTCGCCGTAGGCGGCGTTCTCGACGTCCCGGACGAACAGGAGCGGGCCGCTGACGCGGTCGATGGTCCGGTAGTCGACCGGCACCGGCGGTCCGGCGCCCGCCGCCCCCTTCGCCTGCGCCATCGCTAGGGTCCTCCCGAGGCGGTCACCGAGGCGATCGCCTGCCCCATCTCGAGCTCGAGCCCGTCGAAGGCGCTCTGGAGCTCCGCCTCCGGGATCCACTTCATCCGGGAGAGCTTCTGGCGGATCGGCAGCTTGCCGAGCGCCTGGACGGTCGCGCCCTTCGCGATCGCCTCCTGCTCCTTGTCGCCGAAGCCGAGGATCGCGCGGAGCATCCGGTACTGCTTCTGGATGCTCGTGTAAGTGTCCACGTCGTCGTAGGCGCTCTGCTGGAGGTAGTCCTCGCGGAGCATCCGGGCGACGTCGAGGATCCCCTTCTCGCGCTCGGGGAGCGCGTCGACCCCGACGAGCTGGACGATCTCCTGCAGCTCCGACTCCTGCTGGAGGAGCTCGACGGCCTTCTGGCGGAGGCCGACCCACTCGGTCGAGATCTGCTCGCGGTACCACGGCTCGATGTCGCCGACGTAGAGCGAGTAGCTCTGCAGCCAGTTGATCGACGGGAAGTGCCTCCGCGAGGCGAGCGCCGCGTCGAGCGCCCAGAAGACCCGGGTGACCCGGAGCGTGTTCTGGCTCACCGGCTCCGAGAAGTCCCCGCCGGGGGGCGAGACGGCGCCGACGACGCTGACCGAGCCCGGGCGGTGGTCGGGCGAGAGGGTGACGACCCGGCCGGCCCGCTCGTAGAACTCGGCGACGCGTCGGCCCAGGTAGGCCGGGTACCCCTCCTCGCCCGGCATCTCCTCGAGCCGGCCGGAGATCTCGCGCATCGCCTCGGCCCACCGGGAGGTGGAGTCGGCCATCAGCGCGACATCGTAGCCCATGTCCCGGTAGTACTCCGCGATCGTGATGCCGGTGTAGACGCTGGCCTCCCGGGCCGCCACCGGCATGTTCGAGGTGTTCGCGATCAGGATCGTCCGCTCCATCAGCGGCCGCTTCGACTTCGGGTCGACGAGGCTCGGGAAGGTGGCCAGCACCTCCGTCATCTCGTTCCCCCGCTCGCCGCACCCGACGTAGACGACGACGTCGGCGTCCGACCACTTCGCCAGCTGCTGCTGCGCGACGGTGTTGTGGAGGAGCATCCCGCCGTGGCCCCCGACGAAGTTCGCTCCGTACTCGGGGAGCGCGACGTCGTAGACGTCGTACGGTCCTTCCCGCTCTTCGACGACCTCGAGGACCTCGTCGCCGAAGAGCGAGTCGAGGAGCTCGGGCCCCGCCCCCGCCTCGGGGGCCGTGGGCTCGGGGTCCGACCAGCCTCCCGGCGATGAGCTACCCGGGACGAACCCCGCGCCGCCGAGCCGATCCGGACCGGGGAGCGACGCGGGCCCCCCGGGCCCGCCGTCGAGCCGCTCGGCCGGCCGGATCCCCTCCGGCGCGACCCGCGGGGGATTCGAGGACAGGTACGCCGGTCGGCTGGGGAACAGGACCGGCTCCAGCGACGCCAGCTTCGAGGCCCCGAGTCCGAGCGCCACGACGAAGCGCCCGAGGTTGGTGGAGCCCCCGACGAGGACCCGGAACTCCGAGCCTTCCGCGGCCCGTCCGAGGCGCGCGAGGACCCCGAATCGGGCGAGGGCGTACGAGAGCTCGGTCTGCCGACGAAGGGTCGCCGCGCCCAGCTCGACGCCGCCGTCCCGGAGTCGCCCGCCCGCGAGGTAATAGCCGCGGAGGAAGGCGGCGAGGACGGCGTTGGACGACGCGATCACGCTGGGCGGGAGGCCGCCCGCGCTCGTCGATCCTCCGCCCTCGAGCGCCTCGCAGAGTCGGCGGAGCGGGAGGCTTCGTACGCGGAGCCTCGGGAGCTGGCCGACGGGGCTCGCGCGCCGTGCCGTGCATCCGAACAGCGTCGCCGCGAGGACCGAGAAGCGCTCGAGGAGCGCCTCGTTGGCGCTCGCGAAGGTCAGCGTCGACGGACCGTCCCACTCGCCCGCCGCGACGACGAGGCCGAGGAATTCGGCGAGGTCGGGGGTCATCCGCTCGGGAAGCGGGATCGACCCGGCGCCGCGACGCGCTTCGAGGGGGAGCTCGGCGTCCTCCGTGGGACCCGGGGTCGAGCGCACCGAGGCGACGTAGTCGCCGGCCTTCAGGTCCCGCGCGGGGGTCTGACGGAGCCGGCCGTCGGGGCGGAACGCGAAGATCCGGTGGACCGGGGTGAGGCGGACGGTCCGGCCGCTGCGCGTCCGGACGCGTACGAGCGTGTCGCTCCGGCCCTTGTAGAAGGTCCGGCTCTCGCTGCGGACCACGCGGCCCTCCACCAGCGAGTACATCGGGAGCGGCTCCCGGAGACGGTACCACTCGTCCGACCCGTCGTCGGTCCGCTCCCCGTGCGCCTGGGCCCAGCGGTACAGGTCCTCGATCGGGAGGATCCGCCCGTCGCCGAGCGCGACCGGGGTCTCGCCGCCGACGCACTTGCCGCTGCCGAACGGGCCGGGGATGCAGGCCGTGCCGCCCTTCGCGATCGGGTAGAAGGTGTCGATGACCCGCTGCCCGGTGAGGAGCGGGACCCCGGGGGCCAGCTTCTGCTGGACCGGGCGGGGGACCCGGACGACCCACTTGTGGGAGAGCCCGAGGGGAACGACGCCGTCCTTCGTCTTCAGCGACCCGATCTTGTCGCGGACCGTGTAGTCCCCGGTCTTGAGCTCGGTCAGGGTGCCGGAGAGCCCGGGCGGGACGAGGATCTTGTGGAGGATGAGCGGGGTCTCCTGGACCGTGCCGAGGATGGTCCCGGGTCCGACCTCCGTCCCGGGCTTGGCGACCGCGGTGAAGGTCCAGACCGCCTTCTCGTCGAGCGGGGGCGCGACGAAGCCGCGGGTGATGAAGTCCCCGAGGTTCTTCTTCAGGACGTCGAGCGGCCGCTGGACGCCGTCGTAGATCGACTTGAGGAGCCCCGGCCCGAGCTCGACGGAGAGCGCCTGGCCGGTGTTCTCCACGGGGTCGCCGGGCCGGATGCCGGTCGTGTCCTCGTAGACCTGGACCGTCGCCGTCTCCCCGACGAGCCGGATGATCTCCCCGACGAGCCCGAGCTCGCCGACGCGGACGACGTCGAACATCTTGGCCCCCGTCAGGCCCTCGGCCTGAACGACCGGCCCGCTGACCCGCGCGACCTTCCCCATCGGCGCTATCCCGCGGCCCCGAGCGAGACCCCGAGGATCCGCTTCGCGAGGGCGTCCAGGCTCTCGACCTCGTACTCCCCGCCGGGGGTGGGGACGAAGACGACGAGCGGTTTCAGGGAGGAGTCGGCGAGGTGCCGCTGGCTCTCCGAGAGGCGGCCCTTGATCGATTGGCTCGCGATCACGAGGTTGTACCGTCCGGAGGAAACGACCTTCTGGTACTCCGAGGCCGCCGTCTCCGGGGTCACCTCCACCACGTCGGAGAGCCCGATCAGCCGGAACCCGATCGCGAGCTCCCGCTCGCCGAGTACGACCGTACGGGGCTCGCTCGAGTCGACCTCGGGCACGGCGCAGTCGGCGGCGTCCCGGACTATTTGACCGTTACCCGACGGAGCCGCCGACCGGGCGGCGGCCCGGCACCGTACCCGCGCGCTCGGTGGCTACTCCACCGCCGATTCCACCGAGGGCCCCGCGAGCCGATCGTACCGGTGGTCGAGGAGCGGGAAGAGCGTCGCGATCGGCTCCCGGACCACGCTGATCGACTCCAGGACCTCCCCGAGCACGTCGATCAGGGGGCGGCCGATCCCCCGGAGGCGGGAGGGCATCGGGGCGAGGAGGCCGAGGAGCGCGGCGCGGTCGTCGGAGGCGAGCAGGAACGGACGTACCCGGGCGTCCCGCAGGACGGCGGAGAGTAGCGCCTCGATGCCGGTCTCCCCGCGCAGGGTCCCGTGGACGAAGACGAAGCTCGCGATCGAGCCGCCATCCAGTCCCGGCGGGATCTCTCCGAGGTTCGGGAAGGCCCGACGCCGGACGGTCCCCGTCCGGACGAGCGCCCGGTGCCTCCTCGGCAGGTACGTGTCGCTGAGCCGCAGCGGGCCGCCGGCCTCCGGGGAGGCCCCATCGGGACCGGAGAGGAGCTCCTCGAGGGCGGACCGACCCGGCCGGGTCCGGGGCCCCCGGGGCCGGCCGTCGGGGGTCGGCGCCACCAGCCCCGCCGGGTAGGAGACGAGCGCGAGGCCGCTGGCCCAGAGCGACCAGGCCCCCTCGAAGTCGAAGTAGATCGGGAGCTGGCGGGCCGGCTCCGTCGCCACGATCTCGAACCGGTGCCGGCGCCCGCCGGTCACCGAGGGGGCCCGAGAGGAGGACCGTCCGAAACGCACCGACAGGACGGTCTCGGGCGACGACCACGCCAGGACCGTCCCGGGGTCCTCCCGGGCCTCCGAGACCGCCTCGGCGAGGTGGTCCGAGAACGGCTGGTCGAGGACGAGGCTCACCCGGTCGAAGCCGAGCGCGGCGGGGTCCGGGACGTAGCGGCTGGTCAGCCATCCGTGGGCGAAGGCTCGCTTCCGGACCGCCAGGAAGGTCGCCCGAGGCACTCCGGACCAGCGCTCGCGGACCCGCTCCGGAACGTCGGCCGCCACGAGGAGCGCGTGGATGACGCGCGCCTCCGCCGCCGTGAGGGAACGCATTCGCGGCCTGCCGGACCCTTCGGCAGGATAGCCCGCTGACTAATCCCCCTGCCGAATCTTGGTCGTCGCCTCATCTCCCGCCCCGCGCCTCGCTGGGACCCGTGAACTCTCGTCCGTCGATGGCGGGGCCGATCGGTTGCGTCGCCGTCCTCGCGGTCTTGCTGCTCGGGGTGCCGGCCGCCGTCGCAGGGTCCGCCGTTCTCTCGGCGCCGCGGGAGCTCCCTGGCCCCTCCCCCGGGTCGACCCGGCCGGGACCGCTCGGGGGAGTCGAGGATCCGCACCTCCCCTCCTCGCCGGGGGCACCGCACTACACGATGGCGACCATCCCGCTCGGGCCCGCCCGGGGCGGGGCCGATCAGCCGTCGTCGGACGAGCTCGCCTGGCTCGCCTTCGACCCGAACGACGACAGCTTCTGGGTCGCGCAGGCCCCCTCCAGCGTCGACATCGTCCCCGCGTCGGACCCGTACGGCCCCGGCCTCACCCTCCCGGTCGGACTCGACCCGTTCGGGGTGGCCGTCGACGCCCCCGCGGGACTCGTCTTCGTGGCGAACGCCGGCTCGGACAACGTCACCGTGATCTCGGACGC
>JASHVI010000257.1 GCA_030039525.1 Thermoplasmata archaeon | reverse complement strand
GGTCCCGGCCGCCGGTAACGTCTCCCTCGGCACCTCCTGCTCCCCGTGCGCCATCCTCCCCGCCCAGGTGGCCCCCGTCTACCAGTACGAGACGGCCTCGGAGCTGACGAGCACGACCGCCGTCCGCGAGGTCAACAACGTCTCCCTCGACAAGGAGAGCGTCACGATCTTCGGCAATGCGACCGTCGCCGGCGGCCCCGCCATCGGCGCCGACGTCGAGCTCCTCGCCCCGAACTTCAACGGCCTCGTCCTCTACAACAACACCACGCGCGCCGTCGGGAACTACTCGATCCGGGCCCCGTACGGGACCTGGGTCCTCCGGACGACCCTCCCGGGGGTTCCCACGAACGAGTTCGACTACCAGCAGGTCACCGTCAACTCGTCGACGGTGAACTCGAAGGACGAGATCAACGGCGTCAACCCGGACATCTCGAACTACCTCACCTACGGTACGATCTACCAGGCCTCGAACCCCTCAGAGGAGGTCCCGTTCGGGGGGAACGTCACCCTGTTCGATCCGTCGACCGGGGCGATCTACTCCGAGGAGACCCCGGGCGGGGGCTTCTATGACGTCGGCACGTACCCGACCGGGTTCACGGGCGCTGCGTCGAACACCTTCGACGTGATCCTCCAGACGATCGGCTACTCGACGGTCTGGTACCCCCTCACCGTCTCGGGCTCCGACCCGACCGGCGGGGCGAACCCCCACAACGTGCAGGCGGCGGCGCAGTTCACGCCCGCGGTCTACAACACCACCCTCACCTACTCCCCCGGCTTCCAGTGGCTCAACACCACGACCGACGCGACCCTGACGAACGACTCGGTCCTCCCGGAGCTCGCCAACGCCTCCGTCGGCCAGCTCTGGGCCCAGCTCGGGCTCGACTGGGACCACTCGCTCAACTTCTCGGGCTCGGACCTCTCGAGCTTCGAGGGATGGCTGAACAGCTCCGGGGCGTTCTTCCCGGTCGGCGCCTCCCAGGGCACGATCAACGGCACCGGCTACAACGAGAGCGCGGGCGGCACCTTCACCTTCGATTCCGGATGCTCGGCGTCGAGCACCTGCGGCCTCACGACGTCCGCGGGCCTCTCCTACACCTGGGCGAAGGACTACGACGCGAACGGGACGATCCCCGTCGGGCTCAAGACCTACACCGCCACCTTCGACTTCCGGCACCCGACGAACTTCCAGACGTTCAACTACACCGTGGTGCTCCCCAAGGGCTTCGTCCTCGAGGCGGGCCAGTCGGTCTCGGGAGCGAACCTCGTCCCCGAGGGTCCGAACGGTACCTGGACGAAGTTCACCATCGACTCGCAGGCCGAGAACGCCACGTCGAGCACCGCGACGCTGACCTTCGTGAAGTACGCGAACATCACCGCGAACGTCACGGCGAGCGTCTCCCAGTTCGCCTTCTCGAAGAGCAACGTCCTCAACGCCTCGCACGGCAACTACTCGGTCATCGTCGGACTGAACCAGAACGTCACCTTCTCGGCGACCAGCTCGACCTTCCCCACCGGTACGAACGCCACGTCGTACGCGTGGACCTTCGGGGACGGCGGGTCGACGACGACCACGAAGGCGATCACCTACCACACGTACACGGCGGGCGCGAAGGAGTACAACGGCACGCTCTCGATCACCTCCTCCGGCGGGTCGACCGCCTCGGTCGCCTTCCACGTCTACGTCGGTAACGGAGGGATCACCGGGTCGATCGTCTCGAACGCGACCGCCTACGAGAAGCGGATGTCGGGCACGACGCCGTACCTGATGGTGAACTGGTCGACGAGCCTCCAGTTCAACGCGACCGGCTACGCCTCCTCCCTCTACGCCGGGGGCCCCGCGGGGATCCTCAGCGTGGCCAGCTGGAACGCCTCCGCCGGTCCGTACAACACGACCTCGAACCTGACCGCGTCGGCGGGCGCGTACGTCCCGGGGAACTTCACCGTCACCTTCAACGACGGCGGGACCGGCGCGGGGGCCGACACCGAGTACCTCACCGACGGGAACGTCAGCGGCACGCTCGTGCCGTTCCTCGGCTGGCAGTACAACATCACCCTGAGGCTCTGGGACGCCGACGGCCGCTACCTGCAGAGCGTCCTCGTCGTGCTCGTGCGCGACACGGAGAAGCCCACGGCGGTCGCGACGATCCAGAACAACAACGGGGTCAACGTGACGAGCTCCGGGGTCGTCGAGAACGCGAGCCACGTGGCGGGGATCCGGCTGGTGGGCGCCTACTCGAGCGACCCGAACGGGGGCTCCATCATCTGGTACAACTGGACGATCACGAACTCGGGAAACGCGTCGGTCAACATGACCATCCCGATCCGCAACGCGAGCGGGCTCCGGGCCCCGGCGTACCACTTCCTCACGCTGGATCCGCAGTCGAAGGCGTACACGGTGAACCTCACCGTCACGGACCGGGCGGGGAACACGAACTACAACGTCGCGTCGCTGACGGTGGCGATCAACACCTCGACGCGCCCGGTGCTCGCCGTGGAGAACCTGACCGGACCGACGACGATGTCCGACGGGGACCACTACACCTTCTGGGTGAACGTCACCGACACGATCGGGGCCAACTCGACGGCCCAGGGCGTGTCGGTCCTGTTCTACCTCCTGCCGCCGAGCGGCTCGGGGAGCCAGATCCCGCTCGGGACGACCCCCAGCAGCGTGGTCTTCTACGGGTACACGAACGGGACGGTCAACACGACCTCCGCCGGAACGGGCTCGATCTCGATCCGGTACAACCAGACCTTCCGGGCGGTGATGTCGTTCAGCCCGGGCCGCACCGGCACCTGGGACCTCTGGGTCAACGCGACGGCGACGAATGAGTTCGCGCCGGACTACAGCTCCGGCGACAACGAGGCCCACGTCACCGTGTCGCTGAACCCGAGCCTCGCCACGGAGTACCTCGAGATCGGGGTCGTCGTGGTCGTCGTCGCGGCCGTGCTGCTGCTCGCGGTCTTCTGGTACCGGCGCTCGCGGGCCCGCCCGGTGAAGTCCGGCGGGTCGTCGTCGCGCGGCGGCTCCTCCAAGAAGGAGAAGGCGGACGAACCCGACGACGACGACTCCGACTAGCGCGAACCTTTCCCGGGGGACCGGTACCGCCGGTCCCCCCCCGCCCCCCCGAAGCGAGAGGAACCCCTAAACCCGAGGCCGGAGGTCCCCGACCGATCGTCGTGAGCGCGGTGCTTCGGTCCGGTGGGCCGCTCCTGCCCCTGCTGCTCGCGGCCCTCCTGGTGGCCCCGGCGGCCGCCGCGGCGCCCCGCCCCGCTCCGGTGCCGGCGCCGGTCCCGCCCGGACCTCCGTCCCTCGGGAGCTTCCTGCCCGACCGGACCGCGTCCGGCCTCTCCGCCCGGATCCTCGCGCAGGCCGGTCTCTCGGAGTGCCCGTCGACGGGGGCCGCCTGTCCGACGCCGCGGAGCGACGGCCCGGCCGTCGCGCAGCCGATCCGGCCGACGGCCCCCTGGACCTTCCTGCCGCCCAGCCCCCAGATCCCGCCGCCCCCGGGGATCGAGTTCTACTCGATGGCCTACGACGCGGCCGACGACTACGTCGTGCTCTTCGGGGGGGTCGACGTCGACGGCAACGACTACAACACCACGTACACCTACCACAACCAGGTCTGGACCCCGCTCCACCTCACCCGGGGACCGATCGCCGAGATCGGGGAGATGATGGCCTACGACCCCGCCATGCACCGGATCGTGCTGTTCGGGGGCGGGGACCTGAGCGGCGACACCGTCTACAACGACACCTGGTGGTTCTCGAACGGGACCTGGACGGAGCAGCAGCCCGCCGCCGGGGCGGTGCTCCCGCCGTCCCGGTACTTCGGGACGCTGACCTGGGACCCCGCCGAGAACGCGCTCGTGCTCTTCGGAGGCTGCGGGGGCTACGAATGCTCGGTCCTCTACAACGACACCTGGGCGTACCGCGACGGCAACTGGACGGAGCTCTCCTCGGTCGGGGCGCCCCCCGAGATGGTCGAGCAGCAGGCCGCCTGGGACGGGACCGACGACGAGCTCGTGCTCTTCGGCGGGGAGAACTTCACCGGGGTCTTCGGGGCGACCTGGGTCTTCGCCGGCGGCAGCTGGAGCGAGGTCAACTCACCGGGGCCCCCGGGGGACGTCGGCCTCTGGTTTGCCTGGGACCCGAACGACGGCTACGACGTCCTCTTCGAGGGCTGCGGCACCACCGACACCGGGTGCAACGGCTCGACCTGGTCCTTCGCGGGCGGGATGTGGAGCGACCTGGGGAGCTCGACGAACCCGGTCCCCCAGGCGGTGGTGGGGCTCTCCGAGGCGGGCGTCTACGATGCGTCGGAC
>JASHVI010000256.1 GCA_030039525.1 Thermoplasmata archaeon | reverse complement strand
GTGAACGCGAGCGCGCCGCTGCCGGCCTCCTTCGCCGCCGCGATCCCGCCGGACACGCTCGTCCCGCTCAACGACGCGATCCCGCCCGCGGAGCGGGCCGCCGAACTGCCGGGGTACCTCGACGCGTGGCAGAACCTCGCCAACGAGTACGGATGAGGGCGCGGCCCGGGCTGCTCTCCGCCGCGATCGGCTTCGGGTTCCTCGCCGCCTTCGTCGTGGGGCCGGTCCTCTGGGTCGTCGGGGGGGCCTGGTGGGGCGCCGCCTCGGCCGGGAGCCTCGCCGGGACGCTCACCGAGCCCGTGACCGTCCGGGCGGCCGAGAACTCCCTCCTGCAAGGGGCGCTCGGAGCCGCCGGCGCGGTCGCCCTCGGACTGCCCGCGGGGATCGCCCTCGGTCGGTACCGCCTACCCGGCCGCCCGCTCCTCCTCGGGGTGCTGCTCGTCGCCTTCCTCCTCCCGAACCTCGTCATGGTCGAGGGGGTCACCACGCTCTTCGGCCCGTCGGCGGGGCTCGGGGCCTACCTCCCCGGGCTCCGCCCGCTGTCGACCGGCCTCCCCGGGATCGTCGTGGTGGACACGCTGTACAACGCCCCGATCGTCGCGCTCCTCACCGCGCTCGGGATCTCGACGGCCGACCGACGGCTCGAGGAGAGCGTCGCGGTGCTGGGGGGCGGCCCCTGGGAGCGCTTCCGCCGCGTCTGGGGGCCCCCCGCGCTCGCCGGGGCCTCGGCCGCCGCGACGCTCACCTTCGCCCTCTCGGCGCTGGCCTTCGCCGCGCCGATCGCCCTCGGCGGACCGGCCCAGTACACCCTCGAGGCACGCATCTGGTCCCTCGACCAGCAGCTCGTGCTGCCCTCCGAGGCCCAGGTGGTGGCCGGCCTCGGTCTCGCGCTGCTCGTCGTGCCGGCGCTGGCATACGTCGCGCTCGTCGGACGACTGCGCCCGCGCTCGGCCGGCGCGGAGCCCCCCCCGAGGTCCCCGTCGGAGGCGGGTCCCCTCGGTCTCCTCGCCTTCGCCCTGCTCGGGCTCCTCCTCGCCGCCGAGGGGGCGGTGCTGGGTTCGGCCCTCGCGAGGCTCGGCGAACCCGGGACGCCGGCCGCCGGAGGAGGGTGGGCCGCGGTCGACCTCTTCGCTCGCCCGGTTGGGAGCCGGCTCGGCCTCCCGACCGAGGGAGCCCTCGCGAACTCGGCGATCTTCGCAGGCTCCGCGGCGGCGATCGCGCTCCTCGTCGGCCTCGCCCTCGTCTGGGCGACCCGCGGCTGGGGGGCCCGCGCCCGCGGGCTGGCGAGCGGCCTCCCGTTCCTCTCGGTGCTCGTCTCCCCGATCATCCTCGCCCTCTCGCTCTACGTCGCGTGGGGCCCGCTGCTCGGCGGGGCCTCGGAGGTCTGGCTGTTGATCGTGCTCAGCCAGGCCGCGGTCGCCCTCCCGTTCGCCGTCTCCGGCCTCACCGTCGCGCTCGCCCGCGTCCCCCGGGCCGTCGGCGAGTCGGCCGTCGTGCTCGGCGCCTCCCCGGGGTTCGCGTTCCGGGACGTCGAGCTCCCCTCCGCCCGCCGGGGGGTCGCCGCGGCGGCGCTCCTGGCCCTCGCGGTCGCCCTCGGGGAGTTCACGGCGACCTTCTTCCTGGCGCCGCCCCGTTTCGAGACGGCGACCGTGGAGCTCTATCGCCTCACGGAGATCCGCTGGACCCCCGAGGCCTGGGCGCTCGGGGGGATCCTCGCGCTCGCCACGGCCGCGGCGCTCGGGCTGGCCGCCGTCGGAGGGGCCCGTGCCGACCGGTGAGGGGCTCGCCGTCGAGCACCTCTCGGCGGCCTACGACGGCCTCCCGGTGCTGCACGACGTCGGGTTCGAGCTGGGCGCCGGCGAGATCGGGGGGCTCCTCGGGCCGAACGGCAGCGGGAAGACGACGCTGCTCCGCGTCCTCGCCGGCCTCGAGCCCGCGACGGCGGGCACGGTCCGGCTCGGGGGCCGTCCCCTCGACCCCCTGCCCGCCCACCGGCGCGGGATCGGGTTCGTCTTCCAGGATCCGGCGCTCTTTCCCGGGCGAACCGTCGCGGAGAACGTCGCCTACGGCCTCGAGCTGAAGCGCCTTCCGCCCTCGGAAGTCGACCGACGGCTCGAGGAGGTCCTCGACCGGCTGAGACTGCGGGGGCTCTCGGAGCGCCGGTCGGAGGCGCTCAGCGGCGGGGAGCGCCAGCGGGTCGCCCTCGCCCGGAGCCTCGCGCCGCGCCCCTCCCTCGTCCTGCTCGACGAGCCGTTCGCCTCGATCGACCCCGAGCTCCGGTCGGCCCTTCGGACGGAGTTCCGGGCCGCCCTGAACGCGGAGGGCGTCGGCGCCGTCCACGTGACGCACGACCCCGAGGAGGCGCTCGCGATGGCCGACCGGCTCCTCCTCCTCCGCGACGGGAGGCTCCTGCAGAGCGGGAGCGCGGAGGAGGTCTTCCGGCGGCCGGCCGACGCGGCCGCCGCGCGGTTCCTCGGCTACGAGCTCCTCGCCGACGGCTCGGGATGGGTCGCCGTCCATCCCCGGGAGCTCGAGCCGGTGGAGGGCGGCGAGCCGGGACCGGCGACGCTCACCGGTCGGATCACCGACCGGCGACCCGCGCTCGGGGAGAGCTGGGTCCTCGTGGAGCGGGCCCCCTCCGAGCGGTTCGCCTGGCGGCCCCGCCCCGGCCTCGCGGTCCCGCCGGTCGGCGCCGAGGTGCACTTGCGCCCGCTCCGGCCGCTCCGGTATCCCGGCGAGACCGGGGCCCGAGACGCTCCGCCGCGGCCCCAAACGTAGAAGAGGCCTTCCGCCTCCGAGCCGCCCGTCACGATGCGCGGGCGAGCGGCCCCCGGCCGAAGCCTCCTGGCGCCGATCGCCGTTCTCGTCGCCGCGCTGTTCCTCCTGCCCTCTGGCGGCCCGACGGCCTCGGGGGGGACCCCGGCCGCTCCCCGATCGATCCCGCCCGATGGCGCGGGACTCGCCGCGGAGGCCCCGCGCCTTCCGGCGCCGGCGGCCTCGCCCTCCGGCCCGATCGCGCCGGCGTTCCTTCGCACCCCCGC
>JASHVI010000255.1 GCA_030039525.1 Thermoplasmata archaeon | reverse complement strand
GAACTCGAGCGGCACGGTCGCCGTCGGCGGGCTCACCGTCAACGTCTCCGGCACCGCGACCGGCTACTTCTCCTCGAACGGAACGCTCAACGACAGCTACGATCCCACGGTCGGCTCCTTCACCGAGCTCCGCGCCTGGTACGTCGACTACCCGGGCGTCAACCTCTCCGGGTCCGAAGGCGGCGTCAGCGTCGTCTACCCCGAACCGGCCTGGCAGCGCGACTCCGCGGCGCAGCCCACGATCGTCAACGTGACCCTCGCGCAGGAGGGGCCCGACGGGAGCCTCGGCCGCAGCGAGCCGGACGTCTCCTTCCCGGCCAACAACACGATCGCGTACGTCGGGACGATCGGACCGACCGTTCTCTTCGACGTCTTCCAGGGGACGAGCATCGCCTCCCCGATCTTCGCGGGGATGCTCGCCGAGGACGCCGCGGTGGCCGGCCACCCCTTCGGCTTCGTCGATCCCGAGCTGTACCGGATCGCGAGCTACTTCGCCGCCCACCCGAGCCTCAGCGACCCGTTCGTCGACGTGACCTCCGGGGGGAACTACCTGTTCCAGGCGGGCCCGGGCTGGGACGGCGTGACCGGCTGGGGGACGATGTACCCCGCCCTCTTCCTCGCGGCCGACGCGAACCAGAGCATCGCGGGGTACACCTACACCGGACCGTCGCCCGGCCTCCCGCCGCCGCCGCCCCCCTCCGGGAACGCCGCGCTCAACCGGACCCTCGAGATCGTGATCTTCGTCGTCGTCGTCGGGGTCGCGGTCGGGGTCCTCGCCCTGCTGTTCGTCGGGGAATCGCGGGGACCCGACGCGCGGAGCGGCCCGCCCCCGGGGATCTACTCGCCGACCCCCGGAGGTCCCCCGCCGCCGTACGGTGCCCGGGGCCCCCCGCAGGGAGCCCCCCCGGCGACCTTCCTGTGCCCGTACTGCGGCAGCGTCCGTCCGGCGGAGCCGGTGCGTTGCCCGGCCTGCGGGGCCCTCTGAGGGCCCGGGGTAGCGAGTTTCCTCGGCCGGCGCGCCGGAGTTGTCCGTTTAAGAGGGGGGTCGCGTTACGGGCTGACATGGGGTCCGGCCGGAGGGGCCGACCCCCGGGTCCGCGGGCGCTCCTGGGGGTCGCCGGCCTTGCGCTGCTCGTCGCGCTCGTGGCCGGACCGGCCGGCGCCCTCGCCAGCCCCGCGGTGGGCAACGAATCGACGCCCGCCCCGCGGCCGTCGACGGCCCTCCCGCTCCCGGGGAACCTCCCGGGCTCCGGAGCGCACGTCACGGTCACGACCGGCACGGTCGCGGTGCGGGACGCGCAGTCCGGCTCCTCCGCCACCCTGCGGTTCGGGGGCCCGGCCTACTCCGCCGTGCCTTCCGGCTCCGGAAGCACCCCCCTCGCGGGGGCCTCGATCGCCTACGACCCGGCCCTCTCCGCGTTCGTCGCCTTCGGGGGTCAGAACGACAGCTCGAACGGGACGGTGACCTACTCGAACGAGACCCTCGTGCTCGACGGCGGGGTCTGGCAGAGCACCTGCCCGGCCTCGGCGGAGCGGACGACCTGTGCCGCGCCGCCCCCGGCCCGGTCCGGGGCGCTGCTCCTCTACGACCCGACGACCGGCTCGCTCCTCCTCACCGGCGGGCGGGGGTCCGGGGGCGGCGGATTCGCGGACCTCTGGAGCTACGGGGAGGGCGGCTGGAGCGACCTCACGACCGCCGCGCCGCCCCCGGGGCTCTGGAACGGCCAGTGGGCCTACGACTCGGAGGGCGGGTTCGTGCTCGCGGTCACCGACTCCGGCAGCACGTACCGGTACCTCGGAGGGGCCTGGAGCGCGCTCAATCTCACGGTGGACCGGGCCGCCCTCGGCCGGACCTACGCCGCCATGTTCGACGACCCGTCGCTGGGCGGCGTCGTGCTCTACGGCGGGTTCAACACCCACAACCGGACGCTCAACGACACGTGGCTCTTCCGCTACGGGGCCTGGGAGCACGAGACGGAGGCCGGGGCCCCCGGAGCCTCGGGCCTCGAGGCGAAGAGCACGCCGCTCGGGCCCATCGACGCGGCGTACGACACGAACCTCGACCTCGGCCTCCTCTTCGACCCGACGGAGACCGGCACCAACGCGACCTGGTGGCTGGAGAACGCGTCCTGGAGGAACGCCACCTCCGAGGTCGCGGGGACCCCGACGCCGGGTCGGGGGGCCAGCGCGTTCGCGTGGGACCCGATCGACGGCATCGGGCTCCTCACGGTCGGGAACCGGGCCGGCAGCTTCGAGACGTCGTACTACTTCTCCGACGCCCTCACGGTCGCGCTCGGGAACTCCCGGGCGGCGATCGACGTCGGCCAGTCGGCGACCTTCTCTCCCCAGCTCTCCCAGGGGCTCCCTCCGTACACGACGAAGCTCCTCGGCGAGGCCCCGGGGTGCAGCCTCTCGTCGACGACGAGCGCCTACCCCCAGCTCCGGTGCTCGGAGTCCTCGGCCGCGGAGCTGAACCTGACCCTCCGGTTCTCCGACGGGGCCCGCCGCGGCGGCCCCGTCACCTACGAGCTGCTCGTCCATCTCGACCCGACGCTCAACCTCTCGAAGGAGAGCCCCGACCCGACGTCGGCGGGGGTCCCGGTCTCCTTCGGCGCCACCGCCGCACAGGGCACCCTCCCGTACGACACGCTCGTCTGGAGCTTCGACGGGGGGCCCGCCGTGTCGGTCGAGAGCCCGTCCTTCGCCTTCCGGACCGCCGGGAACCACACGTTCACGGTCGAGCTCACCGATGCGGCCGGGTACTCCGTGCGGATCGACGGCTCGATCCACGTGAACCCGGATCCCGGGGTCGTCCTCTTCACGAACCGGAGCGCGACCGACGCCGGCCTGCCGCTGGCGCTGCGGGCCGAGGTCTCGGGGGGCACCGGGGCCGTGGGGTGCGCCTGGAACTTCGGCGGCGCCGGCACCTCGGACTCCTGCGACCCGGTCACCGCCTTCGCGAGCGCCGGGGCGCACCAGGTCCGGTTCTGGGCGAACGACTCCGTGGGCGCCGTGCAGGAGTCGAACCTCACCCTCGTCATCGCCCCCCTCGTCACCGTCGCGCTGGGCGGCGCCTCGGCGAGCTCCGTCGCGGGGGCGAGCGTCGACTTCCGCTCGACGACGGCGTACGGGATCGCCCCGTACACCGTGAACTGGTCCTTCGGCGACGGGGGAACGGCCCAGGGCTCCGAGGTCTCCCACTCCTACGGCATTCCGGGCACGTACAACGCGACGGTCGTGGTCACCGACGCCGTCGGGGGGCGCGCGGTCGCGACCGAGGTCGTCGAGGTCGGGGCCTCCGGCCCCGCCGGCAACGGCACGGGGACCGGCCCCGGCGAACCCTCCAACCCCGGCGGGTCGCTCGACCTCCCCCGCTCCGCGGCGGGCCCGTCGGCCGCCTACGTGATCCCCGGCGGCCTCGTGGAGGTCGCCCTGGCGATCGCCCTCGCGGGGCTCTGGATGATCTTCGAGCGCCGCGCTCGCGAGCGGGGAGGCCCCTCCGTGGGGTGGCTCCGTCGGGCGGCGCAGCGGCTCCGGGACCTCCGCCGCGGGGATCGCTGACGGCGGGGCGCGGGGCGTCGGCTAGCCGGTCGGCGGAGCGGGCGCCGAGGGCGCCTCGGGGAGCTCGGAGGCCGGGGTGGCGGG
>JASHVI010000254.1 GCA_030039525.1 Thermoplasmata archaeon | reverse complement strand
GGTCGACCCGGAGTGGCTGGTGTCCGCGACGCTTGGTCGAGCGCTCGCTCCGGGCGCCGACTTCGGCTCCGGCCCCCCGACGGGCCGGACCGTCTGCATCGAGCACACCAGCGCGAACCCGACCGGCCCCTTCCACATCGGGCGCGTCCGCAACGGGATCATCGGCGACACGCTGGCCCGGGTACTTCGAGCGGCCGGCGAGACGGTCACCACCCAGTACTACGTCGACGACGTCGGCCGGCAAGCCGCCATGATCACCTGGATCTGGTCGAAGCCGGTCGAGGCGTGGCCTCCGCCGATCCGGGCGGCCGATCCCGGGGCGACCGGCCCCCGGCTCGACGGGCCTCGCCCGGACCTCGACCTCGGCCGGCCGTACCCCGCCGTCAGCGCGTACCTGAAGGAGCACCCGGAGGCCGCCGAGGAGGTCGCCGAGCTCTCCCGCCGGCTCGAGGCCGGGGACCTGCCGGCCCGGCACCGGGAGTTCGCCGAGGCGATCCTGCGGGGGATGCTGGCGACCCTCGGTCGGATCGGCATCCGGTTCGACGAGTTCGTCTGGGAGTCGAGCTTCCTCGCCGACGGCAGCGTCGAGCGCGTCGTGCAGCGGCTGCGCGCGGCGCCCCACGCCACCGTGCTCGAGAACGGAGCGCTCGCGATCGACGCGAGCGGGTACGGCCTCCCGAAGGAGGCTCCCCAGATCGTCGTGACCCGGGGCGACGGGACGAGCCTCTACGTCACCCGGGACGTCGCCTACCACCTCGCAAAGCTGGGGCGGTTCGAGCGGGTCGTCGACGTGCTCGGGCAGGACCACGGACTCCACGCCCGGACGCTCGAGGCCCTGCTCACCGAGGTGGGCGCGCCGAAGCGCCCGGAGTTCCTGATCTACCAGGACATCACCGTCCCCGAGGGAGGAAGGATGTCGACCCGGAAGGGGTCGGCCGTGTACCTCGACGACCTTCTCGACGAGGCGGTGGTTCGGGCCCGGGCCGAGGTCGCGAAGCGCCGGTCCGACGTCGACCTAGCGGAGCTCGAGAGGATCGCGCGCGGCGTCGCGAACGGCGCGGTCCGCTACCACATCCTGCGGGTCGCCCCGGAGAAGGCGGTCGCCTTCCGATGGGAGGACGCCCTCGCCTTCGAGGGCCGCAGCGGCCCCTTCGTGCAGTACGCCCATGCCCGAGCGGCCTCGATCCTCCGGAAGGGCGAGCGCCCGGACGGTCCGTACGAGTTCCGATCGGCCGACCTCTCCGACCCCTCCAGCCTCGCCCTCGTCCGCTCGCTCTCCCTCTTCCCCCGAACGGTGGCGTACGCGGCCCGGACCGGGCATGTCCACGCGGTGGCCGGCTACGCGCATGCGCTCGCCGACGAGTTCAACCGGTTCTACGAGCGCGTTCCGGTCCTGCAGGAAGGCCCGGAGCGGGAGAGCCGGATCGCATTGGTCGGCGCCACGCGGACGACCTTGCGCCGCGTGCTCGAGCTGCTCGGGGTCGAGCCGCTCGAGTCGATGTGAACCCCCCCCCGCTCCCTCCGGCGCGCGACGGGCCCGAACCGTAGGGCGGCGGCGCTCCGGCCACGCGGCGGGCCCGCCCGATTATCGACTAGGGTTTACCCTGACGGAGCGTGCCCCCCGAGGGGGACCCCCGGATGGCAACGATTCGAGAGGATTTCCGAAAGTTCCTGCAGCAGGGCAACCTGGTCCAGATGGCGATCGCGTTCGTGATCGGCGCGGCGTTCACCGCGCTCATCACGGCGCTCGTGGCGGACATCATCACGCCGCTCATCGGCGTCGCCGGTCAGTTCAACTTCTCGATGTGGCGGTACACGCTCCGGGGGAGCACGTTCATGCAGGGCGCGTTCCTCAACGAACTGATCGCCTTCGTGACGATCGCGCTCGTCGTCTTCTTCCTGATCGGGCTGCCGTGGCAGCGCTACCAGGACAAGCAGGCCGCGAAGAAGGCGGCGGCCCCGCCGACGACCCGGGCCTGTCCGGAGTGCCTCACGCAGATCCCGCTCGCCGCGAAGCGCTGCTCGGCCTGCACGGCGATCGTCACGCCCGTCGAGGCCCCCGCGCCCGCCGCGGCGGCCGCCGCGACGAGCTAGCGGTCCGGGCGAGGGCCGGGTCGGCCCGTCCCGCCTCCCGGAATCCCTTCGCGCGGAGCCGGCAGGAGTCGCACCGTCCGCAGGGCCGCCGGCCCCCGGCGTAGCAGCTCCAGGTGAGCGCCCAAGGGACGCCGAGCCGCTCGCCGATCCGAACGATGTCGGCCTTCGAGGAGCGGAGGAGGGGCGCCTCGACGACGGGCTCGGCGTGGCGCTCGACCCCGGCCCGCGTCGCGAGGCGGGCCAGGCGGCGGAACGCCCGCAGGTACTCCGGCCGGCAGTCCGGGTACCCGGAGTAGTCGAGCGCGTTGATGCCGAGGACGATCGAGCGGCTGCCGCGGGCCTCGGCGAGGCCGAGGGCGACGGCGAGGAGGATCGTGTTGCGGGCGGGAACGTACGTCGCCGGGATCCCCGACCCGACGCCCGAGCGGCGCAGGGGCGCCGCTCGCCGGGTTAGCGCCGACGGGAGGAGCCCTCCGATCGGCAGGCTCAGGAGGGTGTGCGAGCGGACCCCCGCGGCCCGGGCGACCGAGCGCGCGGCCGCCACCTCGCGGAGGTGTCGCTGGCCATAGTCCACCGTGAGGGCGTCGATCGGGCCGCCCCGCCGCCGGGCCCAGAAGAGGGCGGTCGCGGAGTCCATCCCGCCGGAGAGGAGGACGACCGTCCCGCCGCGCCGGGGCCGGCTCACCGGAGCCCCGTCACGCCGTACCAGAGGAGGAGACCGATCCCGACGGCGGAGGCCATCGCCACGAAGTTGGTCCCGCCCTTCGTGAGGTAGCCCCGGTTCTCGAAGAGCTCGCCGACGACGCTGTCGACCTGGCAGGCGAGGAAGCCGGCGAGCGCGACGGTGACGAGCCAGGGAACGAGGCCCCCGAGCCCGCGGCCGAACGCGGCGAAGATCAGGAACCCGACGAAGGCGGTGGTGACCGCTCCCGTCGCCGCCCACGTCGTCCCGAGCGCGGAGACGCCTCCGTTGGTGCCCGCCGGGACCGGCCGGAAGCCGAGGATGCTGTACGCCCTCGACTCGAGGACCCCGAACTCGCTCGCAAAGGTGTCGGCGGCGCCGAACGCGATGGCCGAGCCGAACAGCACCGAGGTCTCCGTCGGGCCGGGCCCGCCCGGCAGCGCACCGGAGACCGCGATGGCCGTCGGGATCAGGATGTGCGCCACCACGTTCGAGACCCCCCGCTCGCCGTGGACCCCCTCCTGAACGCTGCGTCGCTGCTTCTCCTCGAGCCCGTAGCGGGTCGCGAGGACCGCGGCGACCACGAAGAGCACGAGGAGGGCGAGGTACGGGAACCCCGCGGTGACGACGATGACGCCGCCGAAGATCGCGGCGATCGCGCCCGCCGCGACGGTCAGCGCTCGGGCGGCGACCGCCGCGGCTGCGAGCGCCACCGTGGCGGCGACGCCGATTCCGGCGTCGGCCCACGGGAGAACCAAGTCCGCTCGGTCCGGTACGGGGTGCGCGGTAAGAGGTTTCGGGGGCTCAGCCGCGGGCGAGGATCCGGGTCGCCGCCGCGGCGAACGAGGGGGCCCAGAGGTCCGGCGTGACGTGCGCCGCCTCGAGCTCCCGGCGGGCCCTCGCCAGGGTCGGGGGAGAGGTCACGAGCACGGTCGTCAGTCCGAGACGCTCGCCGGCCTCGATGTCCAGCGCCCGGTCCCCGACGATCGCGCTGGTCGCGAGGTCGATCCCCCACTCGGCCTCGGCCTGCCGGAAGAGGTCCGTCCCCGGCTTGCGACAGCCGCAGCCCCGCTCCGGGGCGTGGGGGCAATAGTAGAAGGCGTCGACCGCGGCGCCGCTGGGCCGCAACAGCTCATTGACCCGCCGGTGGATCCGGTCGACGTCCTCCCGGGTGTAGAAGCCCCGCTCGATGCCGGACTGATTGGTCACGCAGAGGATCCGGTATCCGTGGTCCCGGAGCCAGCGGAGCCCGAGCCCGACGCCCCGGAACAGCTCGAGCCGTTCCGACTCCTTCAGATAGTGGAGGTCCGGATTCAGCGTCCCGTCCCGGTCCACGAACACGGCCCGGCGTCGGCCCCCCGGGAGGGCCGCCGTCCCGGCTGCGGGCGTCACGGCGGTCCGGAGCCGCGGGAGTCGAGATAACGGTCGCGGGCTCCCGTCGCTCCGGGAGGCGGCGGTCGGCCCCGTGGCGGCGTTCGAGGCCCTCGACCGGGCACGTCACGCCTCCCCGGAGCTCGCCTTTCTCGAGGGCTTCCATGGGGCCCTCTCCACCGCCGGGCCGCGGAGCTGCGTGCTCTTCTCCGGGGGGCTCGACTCGTCGCTCGTGGCCCACTGCCTCTCCCACCTGGGCGCCCGCCCCGTCCTCCGGACCATCGGTCTCGCCGGCGCCCCCGACCTCGCCGCCGGCGAGGAAGGGGGTCGGCTGCTCGGGCTTCCCTGGTCCGGCACCGTGATCGACCCCGAGGAGCTCGCCGGACGTCCGTCCCGCGACCTGCCGGGCGCTCCGTCCGACGCGCCTCCCCTGCGGGTCGCGCTCGAGCTCGCGATCCGCGCGAGCGACGCCGCGGTGACCTACTGCGGGCAAGGGGCGGACGAGCTCTTCGGGGGCTACGCGCATTTCCGGGACCTCTCGGCCACCGCGGCGGAGGAACGTCGGCGCCTCGACCTGCACCGGCTCGAGCACACCGATTGGCCGTGGACCTTCGAACGGGCCCTCGCCCTCGGGCGGGTGCTGCGCGCGCCGTTCCTCGATTGGGAAGTGCGCCGCGCGGCGCTGCGTCTCCCGCCGTCGG
>JASHVI010000032.1 GCA_030039525.1 Thermoplasmata archaeon | reverse complement strand
CCCCCGACGTAGTACCGACAGGTCTGGCTCACCTCGGCGTAGGCGTCGTTGGCGTCGAAGAACGCGTTGACCCCGCCGCTCCAGAGCGACTGGTTCATGTGCATCCCGATGCCGTTGTCGCCGAAGACCGGCTTCGGCATGAACGAGGCGATCTTCCCGTGCTGCCGGGCGACGTTCTTCAGCACGAACCGGACGTCCTGGACGTGGTCCGCCGCGGGGACGAGCTCGTCGAAGCGCAGGTTGATCTCGCCCTGGCCCGCGGTGGCGACCTCGTGGTGGTGGGCGTCCATCACGATCCGGAAATCGTCGGCGAGGATGTTGCAGACCTCGCTCCGCATCCCCTCGAGGGCGTCGTACGGCGCCGCCCTATGGTAGCCTTCCTTGAAGCGGATGGAGCCGTGCCCGTCGCCGGCTTGCCACGGCGCCTCGCCGGAGTCGAGGAGGTAGCCGGCGCCGCCCCAGGCGTCGCGGACCGCATCGGCCGAGGGGAGCAGCTGGACCCGGTCGAAGACGAAGAACTCGATCTCGGGGCCCCAGTAGGAGCGGTCGTACCCCGCGTCCGCGAGGTGCTCGACCGTCCGGCGGGCGATCCCGCGGGGATCGTGGCCGTACGGCTCCTTCGTCGCGCCGACGAGGACGTCGCAGATGAACCGGGCCGTCCCGCCCTGCGAGGCGCCCCAGGGGACGATCCCGAAGGTCGTCGGATCGGGCTTCAGGATCATGTCGGACTCGTAGATCTCCCGGAAGCCCCGGACCGAGGACCCGTCGAGCTTCGGGATCCCGCCCACGAAGGAGTCGGCGTCGAGCGTGTGCGAGGGCATGTGGATGTGATTGAATCCGCCGAGCAGGTCGGTGTAGAACAGCTCCACCCACCGCAGCCTCCGCTCCCGGATCTCCCGGAGCGCGGCCTCCGCCGCCGCCCCGGGGGACGCCGCTCCCGCCTCGACCGTCGCCGCCATCGCCCGCTCCGCTCCCGCCGACATGGCCCCCCGGGCTCCCCACGAGCCCGTCGTACTTCAACCCTCGGCCCGCCAAAGTGGATGAACGTCCAGATATCTCGAGGAAGGGTTGATTAGCGACTCATCCTATCCATATCCATGGGCCGTTCGTCCATCCTCGACCCGCTCGACCGGGCGATCCTGCAGGAGCTCAACATCGACGCCCGGCGGAGCCATCGCGAGATCGCGGCCCGGCTGAAGGTCTCCGCCACGACCGTCGGCGCGCGCATCGAGCGGCTCGAGCGCGAGGAGGTGATCCGGGGCTACGTTCCGCTGCTCGACGACGAGCGGCTCGGCTGGGAGCTCTGGGCCACCATCGGCATCCGGATCTCGAAGGGGAAGCTCCGCGAGGCCGAGGAGCGGCTGGCGAGGGACCCGCGCGCGTACGCCATCTACGACGTCACCGGCGAGTTCGACGCGCTCGTCATCGGTCGCTTCCGCGACCGACGCGACCTGGACCGGTTCGTCAAGCACGCGCTCCAGGATCCCAACGTGGAGCGAACGAACACCCAGGTGGTCCTCAACCGGGTGAAGGAGGACCGGCGGGTGCCGATCGGAACCTCCGCGCCCTCCGGCGCCTAGGCCGGAGGGCGTTCGCCGGACGCCGTATCCCGGCGCCGGGAGCTCCCTTCGAGGCCGCCGGATAGGCTCTAAAGCGGCCCGAGTTCCCCGGAGGCGAGGGGCCATGGACTGGGGGATGCGCAACCGCCTCGCCCGGATGTTCCAGCCGGCGTCCGGGAACTCCGTGATGCTCGCCGTCGACCACGGCTACTTCATGGGCCCGACGCGCCGGCTCGAGAAGCCCGCGGAGACGATCGCCCCGCTCGCCCCCTACGCCGATGCCCTCGCCCTGACCCGGGGAGTCCTCAGGAACTGCGTCCCGCCGACGTGCGCGACGCCGATCGTCCTGCGGGTGTCGGGCGGCGTGACGGTCCTCAAGGAGGACCTCTCCGACGAGGCGATCACGACGGGGATCGCCGACGCCGCGCGCCTGAACGCCTGCGCCGTGGCCCTCTCGGTCTTCGTGGGTGCGCCGCACGAGCATTCCTCGCTCGTCAACCTGGGGACCCTCGTTGACCAGGGCGAGGCGGCCAGCATCCCGGTCCTCGCCATCACCGCGGTCGGCAAGGAGCTCGAGAAGCGCGACGCGCGTTACCTGGCGCTCGCCTGCCGGGTCTCCGCCGAGCTCGGCGCGCACGTCGTGAAGACCTACTACTGCGAGGATTTCGGGAAGGTCGTCGAGGGTTGCCCGGTCCCGCTGGTCGTCGCCGGAGGGCCGAAGCTCGACAGCGACCGGGCGGCGCTCGAGCTCGCCCACCACGCGATTGCTGACGGGGCCAAGGGGATCGACATGGGTCGGAACATCTGGCAATCCGATCACCCGGTCGCCATGCTGAAGGCGCTCCGGAGCATCGTGCACGAACGAGCTACGGTCCGCGAGGCGCTCGACGTGCTCGAGGCGGAACGGGCTCACCCCACGCCTCCGCCCGTGCGGGTCGCCGTCTGACCCGGGCCGACGGTCGGCTTCCCCAGACCTCATAAGCGCCCTCCCGGTGAATCGCTCGCGCGGGGATTGCCAAGCTTGGCCAAAGGCGCCAGATTCAGGGTCTGGTCTCGCAGGAGTTCGTGGGTTCGAATCCCTCTCCCCGCAGCCGAACTCCTTCCTCCACCCGCGACCGCGCGCTCGGCCGTGCGCGAGGCATCCGGTTTCGATAACTAAGGCAACATACTTAACCGCCTTAGCGCCTCTCGGCGACCATGACCAATGTGACCCTCGCCGTGCCCAAGGAGCTGCATGCTGAGATGCGGCGCCACCCCGAGATTCGCTGGTCCGAGGTCGCTCGGATGGCCTTCCAGAACGAGGTCGATCGTCTGCACGTACTCGACCGGCTTTTCGAGGCTTCGAGACTGACCGAGCGGGACGCCGCCGACCTCGGAAAGAGCATCCGACGGGCCGCAGCGCGGCGTCACCGTTGAGGGCCGTCGTTCTCGACGCAAGCGTCCTCGTTGCCTGCCTGTTCAAGGACGGACGCGCCCGCCACGTGCTTCTCCACGCGAGCGACGTGCGGTTTGTCGCTCCTCCGGACCTGCTCGCGGAAGCCCGGCGGCAGCTCCCTAAGGTCGCGCACCGCGCCGGAATCTCGGCCGAACAGGCTCGCGCGACGCTCCAAGTCCTTCGAGGCTACGTACACGAGGTGCCGCTGGAACTCCTGCGCCCCCTGGAGCCTCGCGCGCGGGATCTCGCCCTTCGTGCGGGCGACGCCGATGACTGGGAGTACGTGGCGCTTGCCCTCACGCTGGACGCGCCGGTGTGGACGTACGACGACGACCTTCGACGAATCAAGGAGATTCGGACCATCGGGACCTCGCGGGTCCTCGAAGGAGAGTAGCTCGTTCGCACCCTCTCGACGATGCGCCCTCGCGCCGACGCTCCATGGGGGGAGACTCGAGCTCTACGGCAGAGCGCCCTCCCCGCGGCCCGATCGCTCCGGCCAGGGTTCCCCGATATGGCGAGGATCGGGGGTTCGGCCTACCCGGTGTATTCCGGAAACGCGGCTACGCGCAGCCGGCGAACGATGCGGGGCATTTCGTCCCGAACGAACCGCCAGACGCGGTCGGGTCGTACCGGGGCCAGACCCCGGTCGTACGGGTGCGCCACGTCGCGACGGAGCGGGCGGAGACCCTTCCAGGGAATCTCGGGATGCAACCGCTCAAACTCCGAGCTGAGCTTCTCCGCGGCCTCGGAGAACAGCTCGATGGCGTGATCGAGGGCGTACCGTGTCGTAAGATCGGTATCGAACGCGGCTCGCCCTCGCGCGACGTTCGTCGCGACGACCTCCGCGTGGCGGAGCATCTCCGCGACGAGGAACCGGTCCCGGCGCTCGGCCTCCTTCACAGCGGGACCGCTTCGGCCTCGATCTGGGCACGGAGCGCGGAGGGAAGTTGGCCCTCTTCGACCAGGTCCACCCTTCGCCCCAGGAGCGACTCGAGGTCCTCCCGTAGGCCGGAAAAGTCCAACCAGGTGGCGGACCTGCGAAGGCGAACCAACAGGTCGACGTCGCTGGTGGCGGTCGCCTCGCGCCTTCGGACGGAACCGAAGACCCGGAATCCCAGGGCTCCGTGGGCTCGGCCGACCCGGAGCAGCTCCCCGCGCAACGGGTCGAGGAGCTCCTCGATTCCGAGTCCCGCTCCGAGCCGGAGCGGGCGAACTTTCGGGACGTTCCAGAGCCGGGACTTGCAGCGGGGGCAGATCCTCGGATAGCGACGACGCATCCGCCACGCGTGGGCGCATCGCAGGCACTGAGCCACCCGTACCTGCCGTTGGGTCATGCCCGACCGAAGAGGGGCACAATTTACTTATCCCTATCGGCGCAGCAATAGACAACCCGAACCGATCGAGCGAGGATTTCCGGCGCCGGTAGGCAGTGCTAGGGAGGGG
>JASHVI010000253.1 GCA_030039525.1 Thermoplasmata archaeon | reverse complement strand
ACGCGCATCCCGAGGACGTTCTCCATGTTGCAGACGGTGAGCGCGTTGCCCCGGGCGTCCCGGACGACCTCGTACTCGAGCTGCTTGAACGCGCCGACGTACCGCTCCAGGAGGATCTGACTCACCGGGCTCGCCCGGAGGCCCCGGGCGGCGACCTCCCGGAGCTGCGCCCGGTCCATCGCGACGCCGCCGCCCTTGCCGCCGAGCGTGTAGGCGACGCGGACCATCGTCGGCGTCCCGATCTCGTCGGCGGCCTCCATCGCCTCCTCCACCGAGTAGACGGCCCGGCTCGGCAGGACCGGGACCCGAGCCCTCGCCATCGCCTGGACGAACTTGGCCCGGTCCTCGGTCGATCGGATCCCGGAGAGGGGGGTCCCGAGGACCTCGGCCCCGCTCCGCCGGAACGCCCCGCGGTCGGCGAGGGCGATCCCGCAGTTGAGGGCCGTCTGGCCGCCGAAGGAGAGGAGCACGCCGTCGGGCCGCTCGGCCTGGAGGATCGGCTCGACGAACTCCGGGGTCAGCGGCTGGAAGTAGACGCGCCCGTTCTTCGGCGGGTCGGTCTGGAGCGTCGCGATGTTCGGGTTGACGACCACGGCGTAGACCCCCTCCTCCTCGAGCGCCTTCAGGCACTGGGAGCCCGAGTAGTCGAACTCCCCGGCCTCCCCGATCTTGAGGGCGCCGCTCCCGAGGAGGAGGACCTTCGAGTACCGGGGCGTCACGCGATCGTCCCCCGCTGGACCCGCTCCGCGAAGAGATCGAAGACGAAGCCGGCCTCCTGGGGTCCCGGGTGGCCCTCCGGGTGCCCCTGCAGGGCGATCAGGCGGCCCCGGTGATCGCGGATCCCCTCGAGGGTCCCATCGTCGGGGTTCGTCGCCCAGGCCTTGAGGCCGGCCGGCTTCACCGACTCGGGCCGTACCGCGTAGCCGTGGTTCTCCGTGACGATGAGGGCCCGGCCGTCGTCGAAGCAGACGGTCTTGTTCTGGCCCCGGTGGCCGTACTTGAGCTTGAACGTCGAGCCGCCCCTCGCGAGGCTCACGAGCTGGTGCCCGAGGCAGATCCCGAGGGTCGGGAGCCGCCGGGTCGAGGGGCGCCGCAGTTCCTCGATCGTCGGCGCGAGCTGCTCGGGGTCGCCGGGTCCGTTGCCGACGAGCAGCCCGGAGACCTTCCGGCCCTCCCAGCGCTCCGGGACCTCGTGATCCCAGGGGAGCCTCAGGACCGTGAGGTGCCGCGCGAGGAGGGCCCGCACGATGCTCGCCTTGACGCCGCAGTCGAGGAGGGCGACGAGGGGACCCTGCCCGTCCTCGTAGAGGACCGGCTTCTTCACCGAGACCTCGGGAACGTACGCCTCGGTCCCGTAGGCGGGCGCGCTCCTAAGGCGCCGTGCGAGCTCGTCGTCCTCGAGCCGCTCCCCCGCGCGGCCGACGTGCACGATCCCCGCCATCACGCCGACCGATCGGAGGTGCTCGGTGAGGCGGCGCGTGTCGATGCCGACGACCCCCGGGACCCCGCCGTCGGCGAGCCAGCGCTCGAGCGTCGCGCCGGCCGCCCAGTGGTTCGGGCGGGTCACGCCCCGCATCACCGCGCCCCGGACCTGGATCTCGGGGGCCTCGAGGAAGGCCGGCAGCCCGTGCGCGTCCCGCTTCGCCGGGTCCGGTACGCCGTAGTTGCCGAGGAGCGGATAGGTGAACGCGAGGATCTGGCCTCGATACGACGGGTCGGTCAGCGACTCCGGGTAGCCCACCATGCCGGTGGTGAAGACGACCTCGCCGACCCGGGAGCCCTCGGCCCCGATCCCGCGGCCGTCGAACCGGGTACCGTCCTCCAGGTAGAGGACGCCCGTGAGCTCCGCGCCGGACCCCTCTCTCGCCGCGGGCGTCAGGAACCCAGCCGCTCCCACCCAGCGCGCGCTCCTTAAGCGTTGCGTTTTGCGCCCGACCAAAGCGGCCGGCTCCGTCGCTTTCCGCGGGCCGAGGCGTCAAATCTCCCGCGCCCGTCGTGCCGATCGATGCCCGGGTTCCCGAGGCTCGCGGAGTCGTACGATCTCGTGGTCGTCGGCGGGGGCCACGCCGGCCTGCAGGCCGGCCTCAAGGCGGCCCTGCTCGGCCACACCGCGGCGATCGTCAGCCGGGGCCCGAAGTTCGGCCGCTCCTACTACGCGCCGCGGATGGACAACATCCCGGGCTTCCCGGAGGGGATCAGCGGCCACAAGCTCCTCGACCTGCAGGTCGCCGCGGTGCAGGCGCCCGCCGTCGCGGCGAAGACCGGCTACTTCACCCCGGCCACCGCGAGCGCCGCGCGACGGACGCCGACCGGTTACGAGGTCGACTTCGAGTGGCTGAAGGGCGCCCACGTGGCGCGCGGTCGCGCCCTCCTACTCGCCACCGGCCTCGTCGACCGGATGCCCCAGATCGACGGGAAGATCGACGCGATCTTCCCCTGGGCCAACGCCGGCATCGTCGACTTCTGCGTCTTCTGCGACGGCCACACGCTGCCCGGACGGTCGGTCGCGGTCCTCGGCCACGACCGCTTCGCGGTGGAGACGGCCCTCGACCTCGGGCACTTCGAACCGGCCTCGCTGGAGCTGCTCACGCTCGGCGAGCCGCTGCTGAAGGAGGAGCCTCCCGAGGGGCGGGCCGAGCTCGCCGAGCGGCTCGCCCGGGCCGGGATCGCGGTCACCGAGGGCGCGATCGTCGGCTACGATGGGATCCGCGAGAAGCGCTTCGGGGTCCGGTTCGCCGACGGCAGCACCCGGACCTACGACAAGGGGTTCAGCGCCCTCGGCTGGTGGGACACGGGCACTCGGCTCGCCGAGTCCCTCGGGGCCGCGCTCGACCCGGCCGGGAACGTGCTCACCGACTCGGACAACCGCGTGATCGGCCGGGACGATCGCCCGATCCCGGGTTTCTACTGCGCGGGGGACCTCGCCACCGGCTGGAACCAGATCCCGGAGGCGTGGGCCCAGGCCGAGCGGGCCGTGATCCACGCGTACGGATCGTATCTCTGAGCGCCCGGGCCGAGCGATTGGCCCCCCGAGCGTAGCCGTGCGGCGACCGCTAGCCGCCCACCCGGGCCCCGGCGAGCGGCGGGAGGCCGAGCTGACGGGCGAGGTCGCCCAGGTCGCGCGCGACCGCGTGGGCCCCGGAGGCGCGCAGTCGGTCGAGCGTCGGGGCCTCCGGCGGGGCCGGAGGTTCGGCAAGGATGCCATAGAACCGGACGCGGGCGCCCACGGCCGTCTCCCCGTCCATCGGGTGGTCTCCGACCAGGATCGCCCGGTCGACGGGCACCTCCATCTCCTTCAGCAGGAGGAGAAGGGCGTCGGAGTTCGGCTTGGCGGGTCCCCGGGCGCTCCGGGTCCGGAGGAACGGGAAGTACGGCGCGAGGCCCGTCTTGGCGAGCGCCTCCCGGCAGAACCGGTCGCTCGCCCTCGTGAGCAACCCGAGCCGGTACTGCCGGCGCGTGAGCTCCCCGAGGAGCTGCGCCGCCCCGGGGCGGGCCCCGACGCTCGGGAGGGCCTCGAGCTCGATCTCGTCGATGCGGCGGTGCGCTTCGGCCTCGAACCGGTAGAGGGTCGCGTCGGGGAGCCGGAGGGCGCGCAGCCGCTGCGCCGCCTCGTCCATCGTCGCCGCGACGGTCGGTCCCGGGGCGAGGCTCCCGGGGGCGAGCCCGTTCTCCTCGGCCGCCGCGACCACCGCGGCCCGCATCTTCGGGAAATCGTGCCGGCTGAGGATGATCGTCCCGTCGAGGTCGAAGACGATGCCGA
>JASHVI010000031.1 GCA_030039525.1 Thermoplasmata archaeon | reverse complement strand
GGACGGGAACGGCTACTTCGGGGCGAGTGGCCCAGCCGCGCGCCAGGTCGGGTGCTAGTCGTCAGACGATGAGATCGTCTCGCAGCTCGACCGTGGACGGCGAACGTTGTCGGCCGTGGTGGCGGCTCTCCCGGTATCGGGCACCTTCCGCCAGGACGTGAATGTCGAGTTCACGACTTGCCCGCTAACAGGGGTGGCGATTCAAAGCCCCTGCCGGAGGAGACCCCGTTAGTGCCGAGGGGGCCCAAGGGGAAGCCGGCGGGCTGGCGCCCCGCGCGCGCCCTCCGGCGCCCCGGACCGCCGTACCGAACCTCCCGGCAGGTTGGGACCGGAGGCTTGGCCCGGCACAAGCATTATGCTCGAAGGTCGACAGATTGCTATGGGATGCCGGTGGGATCCGGGTCCCCTCGCGGGCCTCTGGTCCCGGCCTTGCTCCTCGCCTCGCTCCTCCTCCTAGCGACGCCGTCGCCGGCGCCTCCGGGTCGTTCTCCCGCCGCCCCCCGGGCCGAGATCCTCGGAGCGGCAGCCCCCTCGATCGCGAGCCCCCTAGCGGGCCCTGCGCCGGCTCCGGCGCCGCTGGTCGACGCGGCCCCGTCGCCGTGGACGAACCTGACCGCGACGGTCGGGAGCCCGGTGCCCTCGGCGCGGGAAGGGTCGGCGAGCGCCTACGACGCGAACGACGAGTTCCTCCTGCTCTTCGGCGGCCTCGGATCCCGGGGCGCCTACCTCGGCGACACCTGGACCTGGTCGGCCGACCGGTGGGTCAACGTGACCGCGGGGCTCTCGGGGGCCCCGTCGCCGCGCGCGGGCGCGGCGATCGCCTACGACGCCGCCGACCGGGAGGTCGTCCTGTTCGGTGGGTTCGACGCCGGAGGCCCCCTCGGGGACACGTGGAGCTTCGCCGGAGGCTCCTGGACCGAGCTCAACCCGCCGACCTCCCCGCCTCCCCTCGCGAACGCCTCGATGGCCTTCGACCCCGCGACCGAATCGATCATCCTCTTCGGCGGGATCGGGAGCACGGGCACCCCGAGCAACTCGACCTGGGAGTTCTCGGCGGGGAACTGGCACAACCTCACCTCCTCCCTCACCGGCGCCCCGCCCCCGGTCTCCGACGGCTCGCTGGCCCCGGAGGGCGCCTCCGGCGGGCTCGTGCTCTTCGGGGGCCAGGGGAGCGTGGGGCTCTCGAACCAGACCTGGCTCCTCTCGGCGTCCCAATGGATCAACGAGAGCGGCTCCGGACCGACGCCTCGACGCTCGGCCGCCTTCGCGTACGACGCGGTCGACGGCTTCGACGTGCTCTTCGGGGGCGTCGGTGCGGCCCATGCGCTGGCCGACACCTGGAGCTTCTCGCAGAACGGCTGGTCCCGTGTCGCGGCGTCGCCCGCTCCCTCCGCGCGCCTCGGCGGGGCCTTCGCCTATGTCGCCTCCACCGCCCCGTCGGAGCCCGTCGCCCTCTTGTTCGGCGGCGCCGCCGGCTCGGGGCGCGGCGCCCCGCTGTACGCGGACACGTGGAGCTTCAAGGTCCCGCTCTCGGGGAACCTCACCGCGTCTCCTTCGGAGCTCGACCTCGGCCAGACGACCCTCGTCAACGTGTCGGCCGCCGGGGGCTACGCCCCGTACTCCGTGACCTGGCCGACGCTCCCGACGGACTGTGTCGGGATCACCACGCCGGGGAGCTTCCTGTGCGAGCCCGAGGTGCCCGGGAGCGCGGTGTTCGTCGCGGAGGTCACCGACGCCGCGAACGACTCGGTCGTCCTCCCGGAGGCCTCGGTGCACGTCGCGGCCGACCCCACCGTCTTCGACGCCGCGCTGCCCGCGGCCGGCGAGGCCCCCCTCGAGGTCGACTTCCGGGTGACCGTCGACGGCGGCACGCCACCCTTCTCGTACGACTGGAGCTTCGGCGACGGGAGCCACTCCACGCTGGGGAACACCTCCCACACGTACGCCGCGCTCGGCGCCTTCCGGGTCAACCTCACGATCACCGACGCCGTCGGGCAGCTGGCCGAGGCCGCTCCGCTCACCGTCGAGTCGGCCGGCCCCCTCGTCGCCAACGCGAGCGCCTCGGCCTACGGGGGCGTCGCGCCCCTCACCGTCGCGTTCAACGGGACCGCTCGCGGCGGGCTCTCGCCGTACTCGTACAACTGGAGCTTCGGGGTCCCCGGGGGCTACAGCGAGGACCCGAATGCGGTGTACACGTTCGCCCGCGCGGGGACCTACACCGTCAGCCTCCTCGTCTCGGACAGCCTCGGCGGCGAGAACGAATCGAACCTCTCGCTCACCGTCCTCCCCTCCCTCGAGGCGACGTTCAACGCCACGTTCCCGGACGGGGCCGGCTGCGCGGGCGGGATCCCGTACGCGGAGCTCGCGCTCTCGGCGTCGCCCTCGGGGGGCGTCGCGCCGTACAACGAGACCTGGACGATCGGCGCCCGGTTCCTCTACGGTCCCGACCCGACCTTGAACGTGACCGGGGGCACCGGGCTCACGGTCCGTCTCGTCGTCCTGGACGCCGCCGGGGACCTCCAGAACGTCAGCGAGGGGGTGACGACCCCGGCCGCGTCGTGCACGGTCCCGGCCCCGCCGTCGGGCCCGAGCGAGTCCACCCTCCTGTGGATCGTCCTCGGGATCCTCGCCGCGACGGTCGCGGTCGAGGGGATCGTCATCGGGGCGCGTCGGCGCTCGCGGGACGAGGAGGAGGCGCCGGAGGAGGAAGCCCCCGAGGAGCCGCCGGCGACGGGTCCCTCGACGTAGCGGGACGACGCGGTCGCGCGACGCTCCGGCCCGACCTCCGCCGCCGGGGGATTTATATGGCTCCCGAAGTGGGGGGCGGGGGGAATGAGGAGCACCTGTCTCTCCGATCTCGATGACGAGACCTGCGACCGGCTGACCCCCCACCGGTAAGGAAGGAATCCCCGTGCGCGCCTGGATCTTCGCCGTCGTGGTGATCGTGGTCGTGGCGGCCGTCGCGGCCTCGGGGGGCTACCTGATCTACCGGCAGAACCACGGGAGCGCCCCGTCGCCGCCGACGACCGTCGCCGAGGGCAGCAACGTCACGGTGAACTACATCGGGATCTTCGGGAGCGGTCCGGAGCAGGGGAAAGTCTTCGACACCTCGATCTACAGCGTGGCGACCAACGACGCGCTGTACCCGAAGTCGCTCGAGTACCAGCTCCGCGGCGCCGTGGCCAACTACACGCCGCTCGCCGTCTACGTCGGGAACTCCACCCCCTCGGGCGGGTACTCCCTCGGGAACCTCACCTTCGAGAGCGTCGTCGACGGCTTCTGGCAGGGCATCATCGGGATGGTGCCGAACACCACGAGGACGATCGTGGTGCCGGAGGACCTCGGGTACGGCCCGACCGACCCGGCCTGCCTCACCACCCAGCCGCTCGTGATGACGGTGCCGGTCCTCGAGACCCTCACCGGGATCGATTTCTCCACCGCCTTTCCGGGGGTCGGCGCGGCGGTCGGCAAGGAGTTCACCGACCCGCACTACGGGTGGACGGACCAGATCCTGAGCGCCAACGCCTCCTTCGTGACCCTCGAGCGCCTCCCCTACGTCGGGCAGGTGACGTCGCCGGGCGGGTGGCCGATCGAGGTCACCTCGATCCAGGCGACCGCGAACGGCAGCGGGGCGATCACCGTGGCGAACGAAATCTCGGCGGGGGACGCGGGGCACCTGCTCGGGACCGACTTCCTCGACAACGCCCCCTGCAACTCGAGCTCCGGGGGCAAGTTCATCGTCACGGAGGTCAACGTCGCGAACGGCACCTTTACCGAGGACTACAACCCCGAGGTGCAGGGCCAGACGCTCATCTTCGTGGTGACGGTCGTCGACTACTTCCCGCCGAACACGGGCTCCTAGGCCCCGGATCAGTAGACCACGACCGGTCCCGCGTCCTCGAAGCGCCCGCCGCCGAGGGCGTCGAGCACCGCGGAGGCTCGGCCCCGGTGGAACTGGAACGACTCGGTCGCGATCGACTCCGTCAGCACGGTCTGCAGGACGTACCGGTCATGGGCCGAGAAGCTCCCGTTGAGGTACCACGTCGGCGTGGCGTTCGTCGCGAGGGAGCTCGCGGCGCCGAAGGAGTAGTTCATCGACCACCAGGTCGTGTAGTTGAGGTGCCAGTACCTCGGGTTCGAGTAGTTCCCGAAGTACCCGTACGTGATGATCTGCCGCCCGGCGTCGACCTGGATCCCGGACCACGCGTGGGAGGGGAGGGTGACGGCGCCGGTCGTCCGGTCGACGAGCTCGGCGGTCGCCCCGACCGAGACGACCGCCTCCACGTCGCACCACTGGTACTCGAAGTTGTAGTAGTACAGTCCCGTCGCGTTCGCGAAGACGTAGTGCGTCGCGTAGAACGGGCACCCGTTCACCGGCGGGCCCATCGTGGCCGCCACCGAGGCGTTGAGGTCGAGGCCCCAGGAGACCCGGACCCCCCGATCGGAGGCGTTCAGCGCGACCGCGCGGCGGAGCTCGAGGGCGGCCGAGGTGAACGCGTACGAGTCCGCCG
>JASHVI010000252.1 GCA_030039525.1 Thermoplasmata archaeon | reverse complement strand
TCCTGGAGGCGGTCACCGGCGGGGGCCCGCCGACCGCCCCCACCGAGACGGTCCCCGAGCCCGTCCGTAGCTAGGCCGACCGGCCGCCACCCCCTTGAGGCCCCCGGCCCCTCGGGGAGCGTGCCGCGTCCCGGACTTTCCTCCCTTCCCGGGGCGGTCTCGGGATCGGTGATCCTCGGGGCCGAGGTGCCGACCGGCTACCACCGCGACGCCTCCGCCGTCATCGGCCGGGCCGATGCCATGGTCCGCCCGGAGGGCTTCGAGGACCTCGAGCGCCTCGTCCGGTGGGCCCGGGAGACCCGGATCCCCCTCGTCGCCCGCGGCGGGGGGAGCTCGCTCGACGGGGAATCGGTGCCCGTCCGCGGCGGAGTGGTCGTGGACTTCGCCCGCTGGGACCGGCTCGTCGAGGTCGTCGCCTCGGACGGCTACGTCCGCGTCGAGCCCGGGCTCACCCAGCCGGCCCTCGAGTCGGCCCTTCGGCCCATGGGCCTCACGTACCCGCCGAACCCGAGCTCCGGCGCGGCCTCGACGCTCGGCGGGCACGCCTCGACCAACGCCTCCGGCCCCCGGTCGTTCCGGTACGGCCCGACGCGCCACTGGGTCCGGGGACTCTCCGTGGTCGACGGACGGGGCCGCCGGTGGTCCGCGGGAGGTCCGAGCGCCAAGCGCTCGGTCGGCCCCGACCTCGTCCAGCTCCTCGTCGGTTCGGAGGGGACCCTGGCCCTCTTCGGCGAGCTCCTCCTCCGGGTCCTCCCGCGGCCGGCCCGTCGGATCGGGTTCGCCTGGCCGCTGCCCGAGCCGGCCCCGATCGGCCAGTGGGCCTCGGAGCTCCCCGGGCTCCTCGGACCGGGGCTCTCGGCCCTCGAGTACGTCGACGGGGTGACCGCCGGCTCCCTCCGGCCCCCCTTGGCCGACGGGGAAGCCCCCGGCGGCTGGGTCCTCGCCGAGTGGGAGGGGACCGAGGCCGAGGAGACCGAGCTCCTGGAGCGGATCGACGGCGGCCTCGGGGCCCTCGGCCCGCTGGACCCGCCGTCGGTCTTCTCCGAGGCCGACCGGCTCTGGGCCCGTCGGGGGGAGGCGGGCACGGCGCTGCAGCAGCGGTTCGGGCCGGCGCTGCGCGAGGACGTCGTCGTCCCGGTCTCCGCGCTCGACGCGCTCCGCGACGACCTCCTCCGCCTCGCCGAGCGCCGACGGGTGCCGCTTGCGCTGTTCGGCCACCTCGGGGAGGGGAACCTCCACCCGGTATTGGCCGTCGACCCGGCCTCCCCGGAGGCCGACGCGATCCGGCGGGAGCTCCTCGACCGGACCCTCTCGCTCGGCGGGGCGATCAGCGGGGAGCACGGGATCGGCGCGACGAAGCGCGACCGCCTCGGGGCCCAGGTCGGCGCCGAGGGCCTCGCGCTGCTGCGGGCGCTGAAGGCGGAGCTCGACCCCGACGGGATCCTGAACCCCGGGAAGCTCCTCCCCGATCCTCGCCGAGCAGCTCCTCGACGATCCGCTGCGTCGCCCTCGGCCTCGGCCGGCGGGCGAACTCGGCCGGACGCATCCAGCGGCCCCGCCCCCCACCGGGCCCGGGGGCGCCCCGGAAGACGTGCAGCTCGACGGTGAAGTGGGAGTAGCCGTGGCGGACGACGCCGAGCCTCGTCAGCCGGCCGGCCGAGCGTCCCGTCTCCTCCCGGAGCTCCCGGCGGGCCGCGGACTCGAGGCGCTCCCCGGGCCGCACGTGGCCCCCGGGGAACTCCCAGAGCCCCCCGAGCAACCCGCCCGGCGGCCGGCGCTGCACGAGCCACCGGCCCCGCTGCGTCAGGACGACCACGGCCGCCCGATGGTGCGGGCGCCTCGATCGGCGTCGTCGGCCGGGAAACCCGGCCGGATCGAGGCCGGACCGGTACGCCCGGCAGAGGCCGCGGACCGGGCACTCCGGGCAGCGAGGGGCGGCCGGACGGCAGAGGAGCTCGCCGAGCTCCATGACGGCCTCGTTGAACTCCCCGGGGCGAGCCCGGTCGATCTCCGAGCCGAGCCGGCGCGAGAGGCGTCGGAGCCCGCCGGCCGATCGGGGGTCGCCGCGGAACCCGCTCCACCGGGCGGCGACCCGGAGCGCGTTGGCGTCGACCGCCGGGACCGGCACGCCGAAGGCGAGGCTCGCGACGGCGTTCGCGATGTACGGGCCGATCCCGGGGAGCCTCCGGAGCGCCTCGGGGTCCCGGGGGAGCTCGCCGCCGTGCTCCCGGAGGACCGTACGGGCCGCCTCCGAGAGGTGGCGCGCCCTCGCGTAGTAGCCCGCCCCCTCCCAGAGCTTCAGCACCTCCTCGGGCTCCGCGGCGGCGAGGCTCCCGAGGTCCGGGAACCGGGCCACGAACCGCTCGAAGTACGGCCGGGCCTGCTCGACGCGGGTCTGCTGGAGGAGCACCTCGGCGACCCAGATCCGGTACGGGTCCCGGTCCCGCCGCCACGGGAGCGGGCGCCGGTGCCCCTCGAACCACCGGAGCAGCGGGCCCGCGAAGCCCTCCGGAGGCTCCGACCGGCCCATCGCGCCGCCCGGGGATGCGAGAGAAAGCATACCGTTAAGAGTCCCGCATCGGGTCGAAAGCGCGCATGTCCGAGGAGGGCGAGCTCCTGCTCGTCACGGAGGAGAGCTTCGACCGGGAGGTCCTCAAGTCGGCGGTCCCGGTCGTCGTCGACTTCTACGCCGACTGGTGCGGGCCCTGCCGATCGGCCGAGCCGATCCTCCGGCAGATCTCCGGGTCGCTCCAGGGCCGGGTGAAGTTCACCCGCGTCAACGTCGACGAGTCGGACACGATCTCCCGCTCCTTCGGGATCCACTCGATCCCGACGTACCTCTTCGTCGACCGCGGCACCGAGAAGGGGCGCGAGATCGGCGCCTTCGACGCCTCCGAGTTCCGGTCGATCCTGAAGCGGTACTTCTCCTTCGCCTAGGCGCGCTCCCCGATGTCCGCCCCGGGCGCGCCCGGGGGCGCCGGATCCACGGCGGTCGTGACGGGGGGCTCACGCGGGATCGGCCGCGCGATCGCCGAGGAGCTCCGCGCGCAGGGGTTCCGGATGCTGCTGGTCTCGCGGGATCCCGCCCGGCTCCGGGCCGCCGCCTCCGCCCTCGATCCGGGCGGGCTCGCCGTGGTCCCGTTCCCGATCGACCTCGCGGCGCCGGGAGCCGCCGACGCCGTGCGCGCCGAGGCGGAGCGACGCCTCGGCCCGGTCGAGCTCCTCGTGAACAACGCGGGCACCGCGACCTACGGCCGCCTCGAGCGGATCGACCCGGCGGCCCTGGAGCGGGAGGTCGCGCTCAACCTCGCGGCGCCCGTCGGCCTCAGCCGGGCCTTCCTCCCCGGGATGCTCGAGCGGGGGCGCGGCCACCTCGTCCACCTGGGCAGCGCGATCACGGACCTTCCGATGCCGCGGCTCGCGACGTACGCCGCCTCGAAGGCCGCCCTCCGCGCCTTCTCCGTCGCGCTGGACCTCGAGGTCCGCCGTCGGGGGGTCCGCTCGACGGTCGTCGAACCGACCTACGTCCGCACCGATCTCGGCCGGGCCCCGGGGAGCGACCGATCCCCGCTCGAGGAGCTCGCGCACCGGCACCCCGGCTTCGTGCTCGAGCCCATCGCCGTGGCCCGCGCCGTGCGGGCGGCCCTTCGCCGGCCCCGCCCGATCGTCCGGGTGCCGGCCTATT
>JASHVI010000251.1 GCA_030039525.1 Thermoplasmata archaeon | reverse complement strand
CGGTCGGTCAGGCCTTCGGCTCCCCGTTATGCGGCCGGGGGCCAATGCCCGCCGGGCCCGAGGGCCTCCCCGGAGCGCTTCGAAATGAGGAGTGCGTGGACGAACAGAGGAGTCTGGGCCGTGGCCGCCGTGCTCGGGACCGTCGCAATGCTCGCGGCCTCCGGAGGGCTCGCCGCAGCGGCCGCGCCGAAGGGCGTGCTCACGAGCTGCACCACCGGAGCGACCGCGACGGCCGCAGCCTGGGATCCGGTGACCCACCGGATGTACGTCACGAACGCCGGGGCCGGAACGATCTCCCTCCTGAAGGGGACCTGCACGGTGAGCGCCAAGATCACCACGCCGAGCCTCTCGACCCCGTATGGGATCGCCTTCGACCCCTCGAACAACTACGTCTACGCGACCGACTTCTATCTCAACCAGGTCTACGTGATCTCCGGGACGACCGTGATCGCCACGATCACCGGCTTCTCGGAGCCGGCCGGGATCGCCTACGACCCCGGCGACGGCGTGATGGTCGTCGCGAACTACGGCGGGAACACCGTCTCCCTGATCTCCGGGACCAGCCTGTCCTCCAGCGTGGCGGTCGGCAGCTTCCCGATCGCCGTGGCGTACGATCCGTACTTCAGCGTCGTCCTGGTCACGAACGTTCTCTCGGACAACGTCACGCTGCTGAATGCCACGTATCCGTTCCTCGCGACCGGCCACGGCTCGGCCCCCACGGGTTCCGACCCCTACGCGGTCGCCTACGATCCCGCGAACGACGCCGACTACGTCGCCAACTACGGGTCGGACAACGTGACCGTGATGTACGGAAACGGCTACGTCGTCGGATCCGTCCGCGTCGCCACCGGGCCCTGGGGCGTCGCCTTCTCACCGGCCGCCCTCAGCATGTACGTGGCGAACGGCGGCAGCAACAGCGTCTGGGTGATCTCGGGTCTCTCGGTCACGCACAAGGACAAGCTCGGAGGCACCTCCGCACCCAGGGGCCTCGGGTACGACGACCTCAACGACGACATGTACGCGACCGGCTACAACTCCGGGAAGACGTACGTCCTGAGCTGAGGAGCCCAGGCGCCCCGGGCATCTTTCCCGCGCCTCCCCGGCCCGGGCCACCGATTCGGTGCCGTCGGCCGGATCACCCGAACCGTCCCCGCACGTAGCTCTCGGTGAGGGCTTCGTCCGGGCGCTCGAAGATCTTCTGGGTCGGGCCGAACTCGACCAGCTTGCCGAGGTAAAGGAAGGCGGTGTGGTCCGAGACCCGGGAGGCCTGGGCGAGGTTGTGGGTCACGATGATCACGGTGTAGGTGCGCTTCAGCTCGAGGACGAGCTTCTCGATCTTCGTGGTCGCGATCGGGTCGAGGGCCGAGCAGGGCTCGTCCATCAGGAGCACCTCGGGCTGGACCGCGAGGGCGCGGGCGATGCAGAGGCGCTGCTGCTGACCGCCGGAGAGCCGGATCCCCGGGGCATCGACGTTCCCCTTGACCTCCTCCCAGAGGGCGGCCTGCTTGAGGCTCGCGAGGACCGCCTCGTCGAGCCGGTCCCGGCTTCGGACCCCGAGCAGCCGGAGCCCCGACGCCACGTTGTCGTAGATCGACATGTTGGGGAAGGGGGTCGGCTTCTGGAAGACCATCCCGACCCGGCAGCGCACGGCCACCTCGTTGAGCCGGGAGATCTCCTGCCCGTCGAGCCGGATCGACCCCTCAACCCGGGCCCCCGGGACCTCCTCGTGGAGACGGTTGAGGCACCGGAGGAAGGTGGACTTCCCGCAGCCCGACGGGCCGATGATCGCCGAGGCGGCCCGGTCCGGGAACTGGAGCGAGAGGTCGTAGAGGACCTGCTTCGACCCGAAGTAGGCGTTGAGCCCGCTCACCTGGAGCTTGGGGCCCTCCACGGTCCTAGGTCACCTCCGCCCCCGCGGTGTGCCGGTGGAAGAGGATGCGGGTCGCGAGACCGATCGTCAGCATCACGAGCAGGAGGACGAGGGTCGCCCCCCAGGTCACCTCCTGCCAGTTCGGGTACGGGGTCCCGAAGGTCGTAAAGATGACGAGCGTGAGCGAGTCGATCGGCCGCCCCAGGCCGAGCGAGTAGTACTGGAAGCCCTGGGCGGTCATGAGGAGCGCCGCGGTCTCGCCCCCGGCGCGGGAGGCGGCGAGGAGGGCGCCGGTCACGATCCCCCCCCGGGCGCAGCCGAGGGTGACCCGGAGCGTCACCCAGTGCCGCGGGAAGCCGAGGGCCCGGGCCGACTCCCGCACGGAGTCCGGCACCGCGCGCAAGGACTCCTCCGTCGTCCGGGTCACCAGCGGGATCATCAGGATCGAGAGCGCGATCCCCCCGGTGGTCGCGCTGGCGGCGATGGAGGGGTCCTCCGCGAGGAAGAGGACGAAGACGAAGGTCCCGATGAGGATCGTCGGGATCCCCGTCATCACCTCCGTCAGGAAGCTGAGGCTCCGGGCGAACCGGTTGCGCCCGTACTCGGCAAGGTAGATCCCGGCGAGGATCCCGATCGGGATCGCGATCAGCGAGGCGAGGCCGATCAGGATGAGCGTCCCCTGGAGCGCCGGACCGATCCCGCCGAGCTGGCAGTTGTGCTCGGTGGCCGGGTTGCACGCGGGCGCCATCGTGTCGGTGTAGAAGGAGGGCGTCACCACGGCTCGGCCCCCGTTCTGGACGGCGGTGTAGAGGATGCTCGCGAGCGGGGCGAGGGCGAGCACGGTGCAGAGGAGCGTCAGCACGGCCACCGCCGCGTAGAGCGCCCGGCGACGCCGGAGGCGCCCGGGGAGCTGGGCCTGGAGCTGCCGGCGCCATGCGGGGAGCTCCACGGGCTCGGCGAGCACCGCCTCCGCCTCGCCGGCCCCGCCCGGGTGCGCGAAGCCGCGGAACTCCGCCCCCGGGGGCGGAAGCAGGCCGCGGGGGCGGGAGTGGGCCGGGAGCTCCTCCTCCTCGGACTCCTTCCGCTCGCGCGCGATGAGGAGGCGCGCTCCGAGGTTGACCAGGAGCGTGATCCCGAGCAGGATCAGGCCGACCGCCACGAGGGCGCTCACCTCGGGGGGCGCGGCCGACGTGAGGTCGTCCGCGATGATCGTCGCGAGCGTCGTGCCGGGGGAGAACAGGGAGGTCGGGTAGGTCCGTCCCCCGCCGATCACCATCGCGACCACGATCGTCTCGCCGATGGCGCGGCCGAGCCCGAGCAGGATCCCGCCGAGGATCCCCGCGCGGGCCGGGCCGAGCACCGCCATCCGCGTCGCCTCCCAGCGCGTCGCCCCGAGGCTCAGCGCGGACTCGCGCAGCTGCCGGGGCACGGCGCGCATCGCCTCCCGCGACAGCGCGGCGATCGTCGGCAGGATCATCACCGCGAGGATGAGGCTCGACGTGAGCAGATCGACCCCGAGCGGGAGCCCGGAGAAGAGCAGGGTCCCCCCGGTGGTGCGGGCCAGGTCGGGCTCGACGGTGTGGGCCATGAGGGGGACGAGGACGATGAAGGCCCAGAACCCGTAGATGACGGAGGGGACCGCCGCGAGGAGATCGACGGCGTAGGAGACGACGTCGCGGACCCTCGGGGGAGCCAGCTCGGAGAGGAAGATCGCGACTCCCAGAGCGACCGGGACGGCGAGGAGCAGCGCGAGGAGGCTCGTCAGCAGGGTGTCGACGATGAACGGGGCCGCCCCGAAGATCTGCCGGTTCGGGTCCCACTCCGCTCCGAGGAGCAGGAAGCTCCCGGAGTGCCGGATCGCGCTCCGGGCCGTCCACGCGAGCACCCCGACGAGCAGAGCGACCAGCAGGAGCCAGCCGACCGCCACCCCGGCCGAGAGCGCGTGGAAGCCTCGGCCGAGGATGCGCAGGCGGGAGCCGCGCCGCTCGATCGACTCCCGCCGCGGAGGGACCTCCCCGAGCCCGCCCTCCCCTGGCACCAGTGCCGCCCGGGCTCAGGGCCTTTTCAGGCCCTAGCTGCAGGTCGGGAGGGCCGCCGAGTCATAACGGAGCGCCGAGAGTCCCTGGTGGTCGTCGGTGACGAGGACCGAGGGCAGCGGAACGTAGTAGAGCGGCGACGCCTCGTTCTGCCCGACCCCGCTGGTCCAGTTGAGCCACTCCCAGATGACCTGGGACTTCGCGAGGCTCGACTGGTACCCGTCGTTCAGGTCGAGGTAGACGAAGGCGTAGACCAGCGTGGTGAGCGGGTAGTCCGCCGGCGCGGGCGAGTTGACCATGCTGATCGTCGTCCACGCCTGGGTGTCGTTGAGCGCCGGGAAGCTGATGTTCGCCGACATCGTGCGGATCGCCGATCCGGCGTCCTGCAGGCTGGGGAGGATCGCCTTCCCGGAGGGATTGAGCACCTTCGCGTACTGGAGCCCGGGCGTGTTGAGGACGTCCGTCAGGTCCACGTAGCCGATCGTGTCGGCCGTGCCCTGCACGAACTTCGCGAGGGCCGAGTTGCCGGTGATCGCCCGCTGCGTGGGGGCCGTCGGCCAGTCGATGGTGATGCTCGTGCCCTCGGTGGACTTCCAGCTCGCGTTGTCGTCCGAGAGGAAGTTGCTCAGCACGTAGGTCGTGCCGGCCGCGTCCTGCCGGTGCACGGTGATGATGGTCGCGTTGGGGAAGTTGACGCCCGGGTTGATCGCGCGGATCGAGGAGGAGTTCCACGACGTGACCGCCCCGGTGTAGATCTCCGCAAGCACCGGACCGGAGAGGGTGATGGGGGAGGTGATCCCCGGCAGGTTGTAGACGATCGCGAGCGCACCGGCCGCGATCGGCATCGTGAGGAGCGGGTCCCCTTTGAATCCGGCGATCTGCGAGGCGTTCAGTGGGTCATCGGTCGCGGCGAAGTCGACGGTGGGTCCCTGGAGCGCGGTGATCCCCGCGCCGGCCCCGCTGTCGGTGTACGACACCGGGTTGCCCGTGGCCGAGTCGAACGAGGCCACCCACTGGCTCATGAGCGGCTCGAGGAAGCTCGCGCCGGCGCCGGTCAGGGTCACGCCCGTCGGACAGGTGCCCGGGGGCGAGCTCTTCGACTTTGGACCGATCCAGTGGAGCTCGTACGCCGCTCCCAGGGCGGCCACCACCACGACGACCACCACGACGACGGCGACCACGGCGAGGCCGTGGGAGCGCTTCCGCTCGATCCGCTCCGGGGACGGCGACGTGGGAGGGGCGCCTCCGGACGGAGCGGAACCCGTCGCGGGGTTGGCGGCGCCGCCGACCCCCGCGGGCGCGCCGGAGGCCGTCACGACGGCCCCCTGCTACGCGCCGAGGGTCCCGGCACCGGCCGGGTCGTTCGCACACGTCGGGACGCATTGGCCCGGGGGTCTCCGAGGTAGGTCCGGAGGCTCCGGCCCCCGCACACCCCATCGTCTTCGCGCATCGAGCGATTTCACCGGGTTGCGGTATATAGAACCCAACCTGACGTATTTTGCGCCGGTACTACGTAGTCCGCGCACCGCTAGTCGCAGAACCCGCCAACGCGCCCCTTCTCCTCTGAGGGCCGGAAGCCGACCGGACCGCCCCCGGGCCGGACGGTTGTGCGCCCGCCGACCGGCCGAGGGATTATCTTCGTGGAGGGAATGCTCGGCCAGAAATGCCCGATACGAGGGCACCGCCGGGGCTCGTGATCTGGATCGAGGGACTTCCCGGAGCGGGCAAGTCGACGCTCTCCGGTCGGCTCTCGGAGATGCTGGCGCGCGAGGGGTTCCACGTCGAGATGGTCGACGGTCGGGTGGACCGTACGAGCGCCTCGAGCGACCTCGGCTTCAGCCGGAAGGACCGCGAGACGCACGCGCGTCGCGTGAGCGCGGCGGCCCGGGCCCTCGCCGAGAAGGGAGCGATCGTCCTCGTGGCGATGGTCACTCCGTACGAGACCGCGCGGCAGACGGCCCGCGCGACCGTCGGCGAGCAGTTCGTCGAGGTCTGGCTGAAGTGTCCGGTGGAGGTCTGCCGGACGCGCGACCCGGACGGCGTCTACTCCCGGGCGGAGGGGGGTCTCCTCCAGCACCTGACCGGCGTCGACGATCCCTTCGAGGACCCTCTCGACCCGGACATCGTCGTCGACTCCTCGAGGCTCCCGGCGGAGGCCGTCGCGCGCTCGGTGTTCGACCAGCTCCACCGGGGCGGCCGGCTCGCTCTGGCCCGCGCGGCCGAAGCCGGATAGGCCGTCGCGGCTACCGGAGCTTCGCGTCGAACCGCCAGTCGGTCCCCAGCTCCCCGGCGGCCGGCCGGAGGTCGGGAGGGAGCATCGACCGCTCCGGGTCCCAGTCGAGCGGCTGGCGCTCCCAGCGCCGCGCCAGGTACGGATACAGGACCTCCCGAAGGTTCGGCACCGGAGCCCGCTCGAGGACGTGGCTCAGGAAGCCCTCCCCGATCATCCGGACGGCCGAGTCGGCCGGGAGCCCCCGGGCCTCCAGGTAGAAGACCTTCTCCGGATCGACCGGCGCGACCGAGGAGGAGTGGGTCGCCTTGACGTCGCGGCAGAGGATCTCGAGGATCGGGATCGTGTCCGACCGGGCCCCCTTCGACAGCAGCATCGCGTGCTCCGAGAGGTAGCTCAGCGTCTTGCGCGCCTCCTTCTCGATCCGGACGAGCCCGCGGCTCATGCCCCGGGCCTCGTCCCGGAAGACGCCGCGGGTGATCGACTGGCCGTGAGTGTCGGTGCCGACGTGGGTCACGACGATCCCGCTGTCGTAGGACTGGCTCCCGTCCCCGAAGAACGTCTGGAGGTCGTCGGCCGAGCTCCCGTTCCCCCGAAGCTGGGTACGGTTGCGGACCTTCGTGCGGAACCCTCCGAACCCGGACCAGATCCAGGTCACTCGCGCGGCGGCGTCGAGGTCCGCCCGCCGGTGGTACACCCCCACCGTCCGGAGGTCGGGGACGTGCAAGGCGAGCGCGGTCACCTCCGCGGAGGCGCCGATCTTCAGTTCGGTCGTCGAGCTCAGCAGCCGCTGCGCCCCGTCGGGCGCGGGGACGGCATGGGCCTCCTCCGTCAGCACCACCCGGGTGTCGGGCGCCGCGACGATCTGCCGACGGACGGCCAGCGCCTCGTGCGGCTCGCAGAGCACGGTGACGTCCTGGACTCGGACCGGTGCCTCCCCGCCACCGCGGACCTCGAGGCGGTACCCCCGGTTCAGCAACGCGGCGGAGAGGGCCGAGAGGCGGTCGTCGACCTCCGGGGTCGCCCCTAGGAACCCCTCGCGGGCCTCCTCCGGGCCCTGCCAGAGCTCGGTCAGCGAAGTCAGCCGAACCCGCCCCGCGCGTTCGAGGTCCGGCGCCGTCCGGACCCGAGTACCCGAACGGTCGTGGACGACCTGAACCGTCCCCGCGGCGGGAGGCGGAACAACCAAGGGGGCGCCGTGGACCCGCGGGTCGATCTCGTCGAGCTCGACCCCCGCAAAGTAGCCGTACTGCCGGTAGAGCGGATCCGGTTCGAGGGGAAGCTCCCCGTACCGCTCGAAGGCCACGCGTCGACGCCGCGCGACTGGCTCCGGGTCCCCGGTGTCCCGCGACAGCGCGTCAATCGCGCGCGCATCCAGCCTCGGAGCATCGAACGTCGCGCTCATCCCCAGAATTCGACCTCCCCGCCGATAAAGCCGTTTGCGGCCGGCCCCGGGGGTCCCGGGAGGGCCGCGGCGCTTTCCGAAGGGTCCGCGTGCCGATATTAGCCCCGGCGGCGTCGTGGCATCCGACCCGGGCCCGACGGGAGCCGCTGCGAACGATGTACGACATGTATCAGGAGATCATCCTCCAACACTATCGGAGCCCGCGGAACTTCGGGCCGCTCGATCCGGCCGATCGGGCGGGTTCCGAGAGCAATCCTCTCTGCGGCGATCACGTGGAGCTCCGGCTCCGCCTCTCCGCCGACGGGAGCCGGGTGGACGACGTCCGGTTCACCGGGGACGGCTGCGCGATCTCGATGGCGAGCACCTCGATGCTGACCGAACGGGTGAAGGGGGCCCCCGTCGCCCAGGTGGAAGCGATGTCCCGTGACGACGTGCTGAAGGCGCTCGGGATCCCCCTCTCTCCCGTCCGGGTCAAGTGCGCGCTCACGGGCTTCGCCGCGCTCGGCCGCGCCCTGTCTCCCGAGGGACGCCTCGCGGCGGCCCCGGGCCGGGACGCGCCCCGCGACGACCGGGCGAGCGCGCCCACATGATCCGCATCGATCCGGGGACCTGCGTGCTCTGCGGCCTCTGCACCGGGGTCTGCCCGCCGAACGCCCTCGATCTCACGCCGACGCGCCTCGAGGTCCTACCCCACTGCTCGGACTGCGGTCTCTGCGTCCCCTACTGCCCCGTCGGCGCGATCTCGGGCGGACGGAGCCCGGGGCGGACGGTCCTTCGCCGGTGGGAGTAGCGGGCCGACGCGTTACTTCGGGTGGATCGGACACGGCCGACGCAGCCGGCAGAACCGGCACTTCTCCTTGGTCAGGGGCGGGATCGGCTTCCGCAGCCGACCGTACTTCCGTCGCGGCACCGGGTCCGGGGAACGCGACCGTCGTCGGGCATATGACGGAAGCGACCGTGGGCGGTACGCACCGAGGCGATCGATGATCGAGGGGCGGGCCACGCCGGAGGGGACGGCCCGATTCCGGGACCGGGCGATCAAGGCGCACGGCCTTCCGGCGGCCCACTTCCGAACGGCACCGTTCGGAGTGCATCTCGCGTCGCTGGGGATCGGGACCTACCTGGGCGGCGCGGACGCCGAGACCGACCGGATGGTGACGGAGGCGGTCTCCGTCGCGCTCCGCTCGGGCCGGACGAACGTCGTGGACACCGCGATCAACTACCGGGACCAGCGGGCCGAACGGAGCGTCGGCCGGGCGCTGGAACGCTCCATCGCCGGGAGCTCGATCGCCCGGGACGAGGTCTTCGTGGCGACCAAGGCCGGCTACCTGGCTCCCGACGGCGAGTCCGGCCGGCCTCCCGAGCGGTGGATCCGGGAGGAGCTCCTTGCCACCGGGGCGCTCGACGCGGCGGACCTGATCGACGGGAGCCACGCGATGTCCCCGACGTATCTCGCCGACCAGCTCGAACGCAGCCGCCGGAACCTCGGGCTCGCGACGATCGACCTGCTCTACCTGCACAACGCCGCCGACGCGCAGCTCGCGGCCATCGGCCCGGAGGCGTTCGGCGAGCGACTCCGTTCGGCGTTCCGCCGCCTGGAGGGGGAGCGGGCCCGAGGGACGCTGGGCGCCTACGGGCTCGCCACCTGGGAGGCCCTCCGCGCGGCGCCGGGGGATCCGGGACTGGTCCAGCTCGCGGACCTGCTCGAGGCCGCCGAGGACGCCGGGGGGCCATCCCATGGGTTCCGGTTCGTCCAGCTGCCGTTCAACCGGGCGATGCCGGAGGCCTCCGAGCGCCGCAACCAGCGGGTCGGCGAGGAACGCCTGACGCCGTTCGACGCGGCGCGACGCCTCGGGATCGCCTGCCTATCGAACGTGCCGCTCCTGCAGGGGCGTCTCGCCCGCGGGGCTCCGGTCGGGGGCCGCTCGCCCGCTCAGGCCGCGCTGGAGTTCGCCCGGTCGACCCCCGGAATCCTCACGGTGCTGGTCGGGGTGAAGCGACCGGACCACCTCGCGGAAGACCTCGCGGTCGCCGGGTGGCCCCCGGGGCAGTAGGCGGGCGCGTGGAGAGCCGCCCGCCGCGCGGGGCGGGACCGGGCCAGCCTCGAGCGGAT
>JASHVI010000030.1 GCA_030039525.1 Thermoplasmata archaeon | reverse complement strand
GCCCTTCGCCCAGGGGGGCCTGTGAGCGCGCCGGGCGCGGGAGCGCCCCGGACCGCCCACGTCAGCGCCCGCCACCGGGTCCGCACGAGCCTCTCCGGCGTGCTCCGGCGCTCCTTCGTGAAGTTCCGGCCCTCCGAGCAGGTCCGCAACCCGGTGATGTTCGTCGTCTACGTCTACTTCTTCTTCATCCTCGCCGTCACGCTCGTCCCCCGGGCCTTCCCGGACCTCACGGGGCCCGGCTTCGACCCGGTCTACTACCTCGTCATCGCCGTCGTCCTCGGGCTCACGGTCTGGTTCGCCAACCTCGCGGAGGCCGTCGCCGAGGCCCAGGCGCAGGCCCAGGCCGACTCCCTCCGGGAGGTCCGGACCGGGCTCAAGGCCCGGCAGGTCCGGGCCGACGGGGCGCGCCAGTGGGTCCTCGCCTCCCAGCTCCACGTCGGGGACCGGATCGAGGTCCAGCCGAACGAGACGGTCCCGGTCGACGGCGACGTCGTCGAGGGGGTCGGGGTCATCGACGAGTCGATGATGACCGGGGAGTCGGCCGCGGTCGTCCGGGAGAGCGGCGGGGACCGGACGAGCGTCATCGGCGGGAGCCGGGTCCTCCAGGGGACCGTCACGATCCGCGTCACCTCCGAGCCCGGGCGGAGCTTCCTCGACCAGATGATCGCGCTCGTCGAGACAACGCGGCGCGAGAAGACGCCGAACGAGATCGCCCTCACGATCATCCTCGCCGCCCTCAGCCTCGCGCTCCTCGTCGTCATCCTCTCGCTCACCTACCTCCTCTCGGGGACCGGCGAAGGGGTCCTCAACGTCGCGACGATGATCGCGCTGGCCGTCTGCCTGATCCCGACGACGATCGGCGGGCTCCTCTCGGCGGTGGGGATCTCCGGGGTCAACCGCGTCGCCCGGGCGAACGTGATCTCGAAGTCCGGCCGGGCCGTCGAGGCCGCCGGGGACCTCGACGTCCTCATCCTCGACAAGACCGGGACGATCACCGTCGGGAACCGGCTCGCCGTCCAGTTCGTGGCCGCCCCCGGGGAGGACGCCCAGAGCCTCATGCAGACGGCGCTCCTGGCCTCCGCCTTCGACGAGACCCCGGAGGGCCGGTCGATCGTCCGGCTCGCCAGCCTCCGGGGGGTCCAGCCGCCGAGGATCCCGACCGAGCGCCTCCAGGTCGTCCCCTTCACCGCCGAGCGCCAGATGTCCGGGATCCGGCTCGCGGACCAGGGGGAGCTGATGAAGGGCTCCGTGAGCGCGATGGAGAAGTCGGTCGGCCCGCTCCCGGTCGACCTCCGCCGGGCCGCGGCGGAGGCCTCGCGCTCCGGGATGACCCCCCTCGCCATCTCGCGCGGGCGCTCGATCGTCGGCCTCGTCATCCTGAAGGACGTGGTGAAGCCCGGCATCCGCGACCGGCTCGCCGGCCTGAAGCTCATGGGGATCCGGACGGTCATGTGCACCGGTGACAACCGGCTCACCGCCGAGGCGGTGGCCCGGGAGAGCGGCGTCGACGAGTTCGTCGCCGAGGCGAAGCCCCAGACCAAGCTCGAGCTGATCGACCGGGAGAAGCGCTACGGCCACCTGGTCGCGATGACCGGGGACGGGACGAACGACGCGCCGGCCCTCGCGCGCGCCGACGTCGGCCTCGCGATGAACAGCGGGACGAGCGCCGCGAAGGAGGCCGGGAACATGGTCGACCTCGACAGCGATCCGACGAAGCTCATCGAGGTCGTGTCGATCGGCAAGCAGCTCCTGATCACCCGCGGCGCCCTCACGACCTTCTCGATCACCAACGACGTCGCGAAGTACTTCGCGATCATCCCGGGGATCTTCGTCGGGATCGCCGGGATCCAGGCGCTCAATCTCCTCGGGCTCCCGGACCCCCAGACCGCCGTCCTCGCGACCCTCCTGTTCAACGCCCTCATGATCCCGCTCCTCATCCCCATCGCTCTCCGCGGAGTGACCTTCCGCCCCCAGACCGCCGTGGAGCTGCTCCGCCGCAACCTCGTCATCTACGGGCTCGGCGGGCTCGTGAGCGCCTTCGTCGGGATCAAGCTCCTGTACCTCACCATCGCCTACGTCGACGGGCTCCCCAGCGTGATCGCCTGGGGAGCGACGCTCCACCAGATCCTGGGGGCCCTGTGAGCGGCGGCGCCTCGCCCCCCGCCCCGCCCTCGCCCGGACCCGCGGTCGCTCTCCCCGCTCCGGGCCCGACGTCCGTGGGCCCGAAGCCCCCCGAGCTCCCGGCCTTCGAGACCGTCGCGCTCGCCCCCGAGATCCCCTTCCGCGCGCCGCCGGTCCGCGCCGTCATCGGCCTGCTCGTGATCTTCGTCGTCCTCGGCGGGGTCGCCTACCCGCTCGCGGTCGACGGCTTCGCGCGGGGCACCGGCGGGTTCAACGCGGTGGGCGGCTTCGTCGCCGGCGGGAACGCCGCGCAGCTCGCCGAGCTGCGGATCGGCGAGAACATCACCAACGAGTCGCTGTTCTGGCTCCGACCCTCGCTCGACGACTACAACACGACGCTCGAGAGCGGGGAGGAGCCGTTCGGGCCGACCGATCCCAACCTCGTCAACCTCACGCGGTACTACATCGGCGTCTACGGCCTCAACAACACGACGGCCCCGATCGAGCTCGTGAGCCCCTCGGAGAGCGGCCTCGACCCGGACCTCGATCCCGCGGCGGCCCTCGTCCAGATCCCCCGGATCTCGCTCCACACGAACCTCTCGGAGGCCTACCTCACCTCCTTCGTGCAGGCGCACGTCGAGGAGCCGGTCCTCGGGATCTTCGGCGCGCCGGTCGTGAACGTCCTGCAGCTCGACTTCGACCTGATCGACCTCCTCCACGACGGCGGCGGCGGCTGAGGCCGACGGCCCGGGGCCGCGCGGCTCCGGGGCGCCCTCCGCGAGCCTAGCGGAGGAGATCGCGGAGGTCGGCGAGCGGCGGCTCGGGCCAGTCGACCTCGGCCTCCGAGACCCGGTCGGCTCCGGGGGCCTCGAACGGGTATCGGAAGAGGAACGGGGTGAGGCCGACCCGCTGGGCTCCCTTCAGCTCCCCGTTCCCCCCGTCGCCGACGAAGGCCGCCGCCGTCGCCGGCACGCCGAGCCGGTCCAGCGCCACCCGGTAGATCCGGGGGTCCGGCTTCGCGAGCCGCTCGACGCAGGAGAAGACCGCCACGTCGAGGCGCGCGGCGACCGGAAGGCCGGGCCAGACCCTCGGGAGCTCCTCCGAGGCGTTGGAGACGAGCGCGAGGCGGAGGCCGCCGGCCCGGAGCTCGTCGAGGGTCGCGAGGAGCGCCGGCGAGGTCGGCACGCTCTCCTGCGAGAAGCGGAGACGCGCCGATACGGCCCGCTCCACCTGCGCGGCGCTCGGCCGGCCCCCGACCTCGCCGGCCAGGGTCCGGACGGTCTCCTCGAGGGAGCCGAGCGCTCCCCGCGTGCGGAGCGGGAAGGTGGCGAACCAGCGCTCGACGAGGCGGTCGGCGTCGACCTCGAGGATCCCGGCCATCTCCCGCACCGAGCCCGCCCGGTTCGCCCCCCGACCGATCGGGGCGAGCGTCCCGTAGAAGTCGATGAGGACCGCCGAGAATCGCCGCCCGCCCGAAGGGCCGGCCGCTGCGAACGACCGCACGTCTCCCCGCCTCCGTCCGAGAACGAAACTCCTTCGGGGGGTGGGAGCCCCGGCGGCCTACGGCGCGGCGACCGGCGCCGGCGCGGCATCCGCCGGGGGCGCGACGCGTCGCCGCCGGGCCT
>JASHVI010000250.1 GCA_030039525.1 Thermoplasmata archaeon | reverse complement strand
AGCACCCCGAAGAGGTTGTACAGGAGGCTCGCGTACGACCAGATCGCCCGCTGGTCGCGGAAGAAGGTCGAGATCACGTAGCCCATCGAGGAGGAGAAGAGCCAGACGAGCCCGGCGGCGCCCACGAGGAGGAGCCCCGCGGCGAGCGGGGGCTTCACCACGAGCTCCGCGAAGGCGCCGAGGACCAGGATCGGCGGGGCGTAGGCGAGGAGCACCCCGCCGGCGATCCCCAGGAAGTACGACTCGGGGGCCAGCGGCGAGGCGAGGTACATCTCGTGGAGCTTGTGGTCGATCCGCAGGTACGCGGCCTCGTTGAGGACGCGCTGGCCGAGCGTGAAGGCCGAGAACAGGACGGCGCCGACGAAGGCCACCGTCAGCAGGTCCCGGGCCAGGATCCAGACGAAGGTCAGCAGGACCGCCTGCGTGAGCATCGAGGTGAGGATCGCCGTGTTCTCGTGGAACTGGACCCGCCACTCGCAGGCGGCGAACGCCGGGAGCCCCCGGAACCAGTGGCGGGAGGAGGGGAGCGGCTCAGCTCTCCTCATCGATCGAATGCCCCACGGCCTGCAGGAACGCCTCCTCGAGGGTCACCGGGCCCACCGTGGCCGTGAGCTTCTCCCGGACCGCGATCGCCAGGACCTCGCTCAAGCGGGCCGGCTCGGTGATCAGCGTGAGCGCCCCGCCGTCGGGGACGCAGGTCCCGAAGGCGGCGAGGTCCGCGGCGAGCCGGTGGCCCCCCGGGATCGTGATCCGCAGGGTCCCCCCGACCTGCCGCTTCAGCTCCTCGGAGGTCCCGTGGGAGATCACGCGCCCCCGGTCGATGATGTAGAGCCGCTGCGAGAGCGCCTCCGCCTCGTCGAGGTAGTGCGTCGTGAGCAGGATCGTCGAGCCGCGACGGGTCAGCTCCCGGAACGACCGCCAGACCTCCCGCCGGGCGAACGGGTCCATCCCGATCGTCGGCTCGTCGAGGAAGAGGAGCGGCGCCTCGGTCGCGATCACCGTGGCGACCATCGTCCGCTGCCGCTGGCCCCCGGAGAGCGTGATCGAGAGGCGGTCCGCGACCTCGGTGAGCCCCATCTGCCCGAGCGCCTCGTCGGCGCGCCGCCGGGCGGTCGGGCCGTCGAACCCCCGGGCCCTCAGGTAGGCGTAGGCCTGCTCGCGCGGCGTCAGGTGGAAGAACGGCCGTCCCTCCTGCGGCACGACGGCGATCTGCGGCCGGACGAGGTCCGGCTCCGTGTCCACGTCGTGCCCCATCACCTCGACCCGCCCGCCGGACGGACGCAGGAGCGTCGCGGCGATCCGAAGGAAGGTCGTCTTCCCGGCGCCGTTGCGCCCGAGGAGGGCGACCCGCTCCCCTCGGGGGACCGTCAGGGAGACCCCGGCGAGGGCCTCCACCGGGGGCGTTCGCCGGCTCCGGTAGGTCTTGCGGACCTCCTCCGCTCGGACGGCGAGTTCGCTCACGTGCGTGGGTCCCGGACGGGTCCCGTCCTGCCGGCCGCGCCGGAGCGCCCGGAGGCGCCGCCGGAGCGGGGGGACCCGCCGAGGGGGGGCGTTAGGGGGGTGTGCGGACGGGCGACGAGGCGCCTATCCGCACCCGCAGCCGCAGCCCCCGCCGTTGGAGGAGCTCGAGCCGCACGAGCCGCATCCGCCCGCCTTCCCGGCCTCGTCGGGCTCGGGGAGCGTCGGATTGGTGATCTTGAAGCCGGACTCCTGGAGGTCCTCGACGTAGTCGATGACCGCCCCGTTGACGAACGGGACGCTCGACGGGTCGACGAAGAGCGAGAAGCCGTCGACCTTGACGACCTCGTCGTCGGGCCGGGGCTTGGCGAACGCCATGCCGAACTGCACGGCGCCTCCGCCCCCGCCACAGCAACCCCCACCCCCCGGCTGCGCATAGACCCGCACCCCGATCTCCGACTTCTGGCCGACGATCAGGCGGCGGACTTGCTCGACAGCCGTGGGACGGACGTCCAGGGACAGCATGGGTCGCTCCGACCTCCATACCGGGGCCCCGCGAGATAAGCTCTTCCCCGGCGGCGCGGGCGCCGTGCGGCACCCTCGCGTAGGCGGCCTACCGCGGGGGGCTCGGGGGCCTCGGGACGCCCTCGGGCGGCGGGGGCGGGGGCTCCGGTCCGCTCGCCTCGAGGCGCTCCAGGACCTCGGAGTACGGGGTCGTCTTGCGCCAGCAGAAGCGGCCGATCAGGCCCGTGACCGAGGCCGGGAGGAAGATCATCCCGCCGAGCTGGCGGACGTCGTCCCGGCTGAGCTCGCCGGTGGCCGCGAGGACGAAGAAGTAGACGACGAAGATCACCGCGACCGTGAGGAGGAGCCCGTACCACCGGTTGGGATCCAGGTCGGCGTGGAAGAGGTAGACGAGGCCGGCGGAGATCGCGCCCGCGATCGAGATGGTGATGATCGGCCGGACGCCGATCGTCACGTGGAGGAAGCGCTCCATGAAGTAGGTGTTGATGACGAGCGCCGCGATGCTCGACGCGAGCGTCGCGATCGAGGCGGCGATGAGCGCCGTCACGCCGAAGGGGGCTCCGAGGGAGAGCGGGGGCAGGAGCACCGTGGCGATCACGAACAAGAGCGCGACCTGCGTCGAGGTCAGGTAGAACTCGAGGCGCTGCAGCCGGATCGAGCTCAGGACGGTCCCGATGACCATCGCGAGCGCGGCCGGGACCGAGCTCACGGCGAGGACGGCGAGGGCCGGACCGGCCGGCCCGCTCCAGCTGTTCCCGTAGAACAGCGTCAGGAACTGGTACCGGTAGACGACCAGCGAGAGGGCCATCGGGACCACGGCCATCGCGGTGAACCGGAGCGCGTTCCAGGTCTGGGCCCGCACCCGATGGATGAGCCCCCGGGCGTGCAGGCTCGATAAGCTCGGGAAGAGCGGGACGACGACCGCCGTCGGCACGCCGAGGACGAGGATCCGGAAGCCGTTGGCCGCGTTGAACTGGGCCAGCGCGACCGTGCCGTCGTGGGCGAGCGCGACGAGGAGGAAGCTGACGCCGTTGCTGGCGATGTAGAGGAGCATGAGGCTCCCCATGAGCGGCCAGGCGAACCGGAAGAGCCCGAGCGCCTCCGCCCGGCTGTACGGGCGATAGTGCCGCCAGACCCTCGGGAAGCTGAAGGCGGTCGAGACGATCGCGCCGGGGACGTAGGCGTAGATGATCGTGAGGAAGGTCGGCGAGTGCGTCGCGACGTAGATCAGTAGCGAGGTCCGGACGATCGACTCGAGGAGCGTCGGGTACTGGCTGCGGATCGACTCCCCGAGGGCGATGGTCATCTGGGTGTAAACGGTGGAGATCGACCAGAGGATCGGCAGCGACAGGAAGATCCCGAGGCCGAACTCGACCTGCGAGAGCGTGATCCGCGGGTCCTTGCTCTGCAGCGAGGGCCCGAGCAGCGCGGCGAGGGTGATCCCGGCCGCCCCGACCATCGCGAGACGGAGCAGCAGGTAGGTCCCGGTGGAGGTCTCCGGGGGCTTCCCGCGGGAGAGGAAGAAGGTGTACGCCGCGCCGATCCTCAGGTCGCCGATCCCGTTGATCGACGAGGCGACGAGGAGGTCGAACTGGACGACCCCGAGGAGGGCCTTCCCCGGGGTCGTCGAGCCGATCCCGTGGGAGAGGAAGAAGGTCGAGGCGTAGCCGATGAGCTGGATGACGACGCTGATGCCGAAGATGACCCCGGAGCTGAGGCCGACGCCCCGGCTCGCCTTCTCGACCGGGATCTCCTTGGTGGTCTCCGGCACCCTGTCCAGCGCCGGATCCTCCACAGGGGCCCTCGCCCCCGACCCCGGCTTCCCTTATCAACCCGAGTTTCGGAACTTCGGCCGATCGCCCGAGCGACCGGCGCGGTTCGGGGGCCGCCGCGCGCCGGAGCCTCGTTCCCGGCGAGCCGCCACGAGCTCGGGCCCCTCCGAGGACTCCTTCCGTAGGTCGGGCCCCGATCGGCGCCGGAGGCCCCGAGGCGGAGGGTCGCCTCGATTTAACCATAACTACTGAGTTAAGTGACAACCCCATCCGGCTGCTGACGGGAGGGAAAATGGACTGGTGACTGAGCATGATTCATCATGGTACGCACGGCCGCCCGCCTCAACGATATATATTCAAAGTGTTATGTGATATCCGCGCGGGGTCCCGCGCAGGA
>JASHVI010000249.1 GCA_030039525.1 Thermoplasmata archaeon | reverse complement strand
GAGCGGAGGACCGGGGGGTACCTGATCGAGGGGTACGGGCTCTCCGAGGCCTCCCCGGTCACCCACGCGAACCCGATCCAGGGGGAGCGGCGACCGGGCTCGATCGGTCTCCCGCTGCCGCTCACGGAGCACCGGATCGTGGACGCGGAGACCGGCACCCGGACGCTGCCGGTGGGGGAGGTCGGCGAGCTCGACGTGCGCGGGCCCCAGGTGATGCGGGGGTACCTCGGTCGCCCGGAGGAGACGGTCAAGGTCCTGCGCGACGGCTGGCTGCTCACCGGCGACCTCGCCCGGGTCGACGCGGAGGGATACGCCTACGTCGTCGACCGGAAGAAGGACCTCATCCTCGTCGGCGGGTTCAAGGTCGTGCCCCGCGAGGTCGAGGAGGAGCTCTACCGGCACCCGGCGGTCGCCGAGGCGGCGGTCACCGGGGTCACCGACCCCGTGCTCGGCGAGCGGGTCGAGGCGTTCGTCGTCGCCAGGTCCGGCGCGCAGCCCACCGAGGCGGAGATCATCGAGTTCGTCCGGGGTCGGCTCGCGCACTACAAGGCCCCCCGGAAGGTCCACTTCCGGAGCTCGCTGCCTCGCACCGGCGCCCAGAAGGTCCTCCGCCGGGCCCTTCGCGAGGAGGCGGAGCGCGCGGGGGCCCCGGCGCCACCGGCCCCCGCGACGAGCTGAATCCGGGCCGTCGCTCCCCGCCGGCGGCCCCGGGTCCCCGGCGGCGGAGGAATCGGGGGGCTCGGCGGTCGCTAGAGGCCCCGCGCGAGGAGGTCCCGGGCGACGACCACGCGCTGGATCTCGTTCGTCCCCTCGAAGATCCGGAGGATCCGGGCGTCCCGGTACGCGCGCTCGATCGCCGTGCCCCGGATGTAGCCGAGGCCGCCGTGGATCTGGACCGCCTCGTCCACGGCCTCGCAGGCCCACTCGCTGGCGAGGCACTTCACGGTCGCCGACTCGCGGGTCTTCTCGGCCCGGTCGAGCCGCGACCAGGCGGCGGGGTCGTTCCCCATCCGGTCCTGGCGCGCGGCGGCCTGGTAGACGAGGTACCGGAGGGCCCGGGCCCGCATCGCCATGTCGGCCAGCTTGAACTGGATCGCCTGGTACTCGCTGATCGGTAGGCCGAACTGGGTCCGCCGCTGGGCGAACTCGAGCGAGGCGCCGAGGGAGGCCTCGATCGCGCCGATCGAGCCGGCCCCGAGGGAGACCCGGCCGACGTCGAGCGCGGACATGGCGACGTGGAAGCCCTTGCCGACCCCCCCGAGGACCCGCTCCGGGCCGACGCGCACGTGGTCGAGCACGAGCTCGGCGGTGGAGGTCCCGTGCAGCCCCATCTTCTTCTCGCACCGGCCGACCCGGAAGCCCTCGAGTCCCTGGTCCAGCAGGAAGGCGGTCACGCCGCCGCTGGGGCCGAGCTTCACGTCGGTCCCGGCGAGCACGAGGACCGTGTCGGCCTCCTTCCCGTTCGTGACGTAGATCTTCGTGCCGTTCAGTACGAAGTCGTCACCGGACCGCTCCGCGGTCGTCTGGACCGCCCCGGAGTCGCTCCCCGAGCCCGGCTCGGTGAGCGAGAACGCGAGCAGCTTCTCGCCGCGGGCGGCCGGCACGAGCCAGCGCCGCCGCTGCTCCTCGGTACCGTAGTAGAGGATCGGGACGGCGCCGAGCGAGGTGTGGGCCCCGAGGATCGCGCTGTGGGAGGCGTCGACCCGGCCGACCTCCTCGAGCAGGAGGCAGTAGCCGATCTTGCCGAGCCCGAGCCCGCCGTACTCCTCCGGGATCGGGACGCCGAAGTACCCCTCCTCCCGCATCTTCGCGACGCTCTCCAAAGGGAAGCGCTCCTCCTCGTCGATCCGGCCGGCGATCGGCTCGACCTCGCGCTTCAGGAACTCCCGGACGCTGGCGCGGAACGCCTCCTGGTCGGGGGTGAACCCGAACTCGATCGCCACCGAGCTCACCGGTCCGAGAACTTCGGCGGGCGGCGCTCCAGGAAGGCCTTGAGGCCCTCGCCGAGGTCGGGGCTCGTGAGGACCTCCCGTTCGAAGATCGCGGCCTCCTTCCCGAGTCCCTCCGAGAGCGGACCGACCGAGGCGGCCTCGATCGCGCGCTTCGCTGCGACGATCGCGGCCGGTGAGCGCTGCGCGATCGTGTGGGCGAGGTCGCGAGCCGCCCGCAGCTCCTGCCCCGCCGGGACGACCTTGTTCACGAGGCCGATCCGGAGCGCCTCGGCGGCGGGGACGAGGTTCCCGGTGAAGATCAACTCCCGGGCCTTGCCCGGCCCGACGAGGCGGGGGAGGCGCTGCGTGCCGCCGTACGCGGGGATCAGGCCGAAGCCGACCTCCGGGGCGCCGAGCTTCGCCGCATCGGCGGCGACGCGCAGGTCGCAGGCCAGGGCGAGCTCGAGCCCGCCCCCGATCGCGAGCCCGTTGATCGCCGCGACCACCGGCGCTTCGAGCTCCGCGAGGCGCGAGAGGACCTCGTGGCCCCGTCGCACGACCTGCGGGGCCCGGTCGATGCCGATCGTCGCCATCTCCTTGAGGTCCGCTCCGGCGCTGAAGTACGAGCCCTCCCCGGTGAGGACCACGGCCCGGGTGGCCCGGGGGAGCCCGACCAGCTGCGCGTCGAGCGCGTCGACGACGGCGGTGCTGAGGGAGTTCACCGGCGGGTGCCGGATCACGAGGAGCTCGACGCGGTCCTCCTCGCTCTTCCGGAGAACGAGCTCCCCCTCGACCACGGCTTGGGCCCGGGCGTCCGACGCGCCCCGCTCATTTACGCGCTTCGCGCCCGCCCTCGCCGGGGGCACCTTCAAGACCCGGTGCTCGCTGGAATCGCCCCGGAGCAGGCCCGACCGTGGCGGCGGGGACGGCGAAGCCGTCGCGGGTCTCGACCCTCGCCGCCCTCTCCCTCTACGCCTTCCTCTCCAGCAACCGGGGGGGCCTCTTCATCGTCTACATGCCGGTCTTCCTCGTCGAGGACCGGGGCGTCAGCGCGGCGTACGCGCTGGCCGCCGTCAGCGCGGCCTTCGTCGCCCAGAGCCTCCTCGCCCCGCTCGCGGGGCGGTGGTCCGACCGGTGGGGCCGCCGGAAGCCGTTCCTCCTCGCGGGGGAGGCGATCGCCCTCCCGCTGTTCGTCCTGCTCCCCTCGCTCCCCGGGGCGCTCGGTCCCGTCCTCGCCTTCTTCGCCGCGGAGAGCGCCCTCGCCTTCGGCGGTCCGGCGTTCAACGCCTTCGTCGCCGACGTGAGCGCCGAGGACCGTCGCGGCGCCGGCTACGGCCTCCTCAACATGACCGGCTCCTGGGGCGCGGTCCTCGGCTTCGCCGTCGCGATCGTGATCGTCGGCCCCCTCGGCCTCTCCTCGCTGTTCTACTTCGTCGGGATCGTGATGGTCGGCTCGCTCAGCACGCTGATCTTCCTCGTCCCGGACACGCGCCGCCCGCCGACCGAGCACCACCAGAATCTCGCCGAGCTGAAGCCGGTCCTGGCCTTCTCCGCGGCCGTCTCGGTCCGCTCCCTCGGGGCCGGGGCCGTCGGGACCTTCTTCGGGGTCGACGCGCTCGCGCTCGGCGCGAACGCGACCGAGGTCGGGATCATCGCGATCGTCGGCTGGCTCGTCTCGGCCCTCGTCTCGCTCCCGTTCGGACGGTTCATCGACCGGGCCGGCGAGATCCGCGGGATCCTCGCGGGCACCGTCCTCATGGTCGGCGGGCTGCTCCTCTTCTTCTTCGCGACTACCTGGCTCTGGTTCGTGCCGGGGCAGAGCCTCCGGACCGCCGGCTTCGCCCTCCTCAATCCCGGCATGCTCAGTTGGGTCGCCCGCCGGGCGCCGGCGGGCCACCGCGCCGAGCACCTCGGCGTCTTCTCGCTCGTCAACTCGACCTGCTGGAGCGTCGGGCCGTTCGTCGGGAGCCTCGCGCTCACCCTCGGGGGCGCCCCCGGGCTCTTCGGCTTCGCCATCGGGGCGACGCTCGTCTCGATCCTCCTCGTCGAGGGGCTCTACCGTCCGGGGCGGGCGGCCCGTCCGCCCGCCGGCGAGCGCGTGGTCGCGCCGACGGCGGCGCCGTAAAGTAGCGGGCCCGGTCTCGTCCGCCGTGGAACGTCCCGGACGGTTCGCCGACGCCACGGCCGAGCTCGAGGAGGCCCAGTACGTCGTCCTCGGCGTCCCCTTCGACCGGACGACCTCGTTCCGGCCGGGGGCCCGGTTCGGGCCCGACTCGATCCGCCAGCACTCCTGGAACTTCGAGTCGTACGACCTCGAGACCGGGGTCGACTTGACGGACGTGCCGATCCACGACCTCGGCAACGCCCCCGAGTTCGGCTCGGCGGGCCAGATGGTCGCGTCGATGCGCTCCGAGCTCGCCCCGATCTACGCCGCCGGCAAGATCCCGATCGTCCTCGGCGGGGACCACGCCTGCGCGCCGCCGTGCGTCGAGGCGTACCCGGAGCCCTCGGAGCTCGGCGTGCTCTACCTCGACGCCCACCTCGACTTCCGGGCCTCGTACCTCGGGGACGACCGCTCCCACGCCTGCTCGAGCCGACGGATCGTCGAGCGCGTCGGGGCCCGCAACGTCGTCGTGCTCGGGGTCCGCTCCGTCTCCAAGGAGGAGGTCGAGGACAACCAGGGGATCGGGATGCCGTACGTGACGGCCCACGAGGTCGCCCGGGACGGGATCGAGTCGACGGTGCAGCGCGCCCTCAACATGCTGAAGACGGACAAGGTCTACGTCAGCCTCGACATCGACGTCCTCGACCCCTCCTTCGCGGCGGGCACGGGAACGCCGGAGCCTTTCGGGCTCACCCCGCGCGACGTGAAGTACGCGATCGGGCAGGTCGCGCCCCGACTCGCGGGCCTCGACATCATGGAGGTCGCGCCCCCGTTCGACAACGGGAACACCAGCGCCCTCGCCGCCCGCCTCGCCCGCGAGGCGATCGTCCGCAACGTGGTGGCCCGACGGGGCCGCTAGCCCGGATGCCGGCGGAGGAGGGACGCCCCCGGGCCCGGGGGGCCGAGGCGTCGCTCCGCGAGGTCGACTGGTGGGGCTTTCCGGCGCTCCTGAAGGAGCGGGACCCGAAGGGGTACCGGCCGAAGGCGCTCGACGATCGGCTGCGCCGCGAGCGGACCCGGACCGAGGCCCGGCTCCTCGTCGAGGCCCGGCGCCTCGGCGTCCGGACGCCGATCCTCTATGACCTCGACCTCGAGAAGCACCGCCTGCTGCTCGAGGAGCTACCGGGCCCGACGCTCCGGTCGATGCTGGAGGACCCGAAGCTGCCGCCGGAGACCCTCGAGACCGCCGTCGCCCGGTTCGGCGAGGTCCTCGGGAGGCTCCACGCGGGGACCGTCTCCCACGGCGACCTGACGAGCTCGAACGTGATCTACCCGGACGGTCCGGAGAAGGCGCCGGCCCTCCTCGACCTCTCCATGGGCGAGCGGAACGCCGGGCTCGAGGAGCTCGGCATCGACCTCCACCTCGTCGAGGAGGACCTCAAGGGCCTGCACCCCCGGGCCGAGGCGCTCCTGAAGCGCTTCCTCGAGGGGTACCAGTCGACCAACCCCGAGCGCGCCGCCGAAGTGCGGCAGCGCGCCCGCGAGATCCGCGGCCGGGTCCGCTACTCGTAGCGAACGCCCGGCCGGAGCATGGAGCGACCGAGGCCTCCCGAGTTCGACGCCGTCGCCCGGGTCTACGACCGGTCGCGGGACCCGATGGAGCCGGAGGTCCTCGCTCGGGTGCGGGAGGGCCTTACGGACCACGGCGTCCGAGCGCTCCTCGAGGTCGGGGTCGGCACCGGCCGTATCGCGCTCGCGCTCCGGGCCCCGGGGCTCGAGATCCTCGGGGTCGACCTCTCCTCCGGCATGCTCACGGAGGCCCGTCGGAAGGGGCTGGCGCGCCTGCTCCGCGGCTCGGCGTACCGGCTCCCCCTGCGCGACGCCTCGCTCGATGGCGCCCTCTTCGTCCACGTGCTCCACCTCCTCGACGACCCCCGCCTCGCCTTGCAGGAGGCGGTGCGCGTCTCCCGGGCTG